>SKNI01000529.1 GCA_007120615.1 Myxococcales bacterium
AGAAGTGATGAAGACCAAAATTTTAATTTCTGCGATCGCAATTTCACTGGCCGCTTCGGGTTGCAGCGACCCTTCGGCGATTCCCAACCTCACCGTTTCTCAGGCGCTTTCGTCGCATCAGAAAAACAAAGAAGAGCAGGCTGAAGGGGCACAGAGCAAAGAGGAGACCGAGGTCGCCGTGGCGTCGGAGCCCGCAGCAGCCGAGGAGCCCGCAGCCGAGGCGCCCCAGGGAGATCGGGCCCTTACCGAGGTGCAAGTCTCGGAGACTTCTGGCGGTGCTGGAGAATTGTGGCGCTGGAATTTGGAGGTCGGGGAGTCCTATCAGCTGCATTACGAGGGAAAGACCGATGTGGAGATGTCCTTCGGCGGTGAGATGGGTTCGATGATGCAGGGAATGATGGGCGATTCCGGCCTTGAGGATCTCTCCGATCAGATCAGGATGCGCACCGAATTGGAGCTACAGGTAGAACGAATACTCCCTGACGGGCGCTATGACCTGCGAATTCCCATCAAGAGAATGGTCATCGAGAGCGCCTCCGGGGACTCGATGACCCTCACTGACCTGCCGGAAGACGTGCGGGTATTGCGAGCCTATATGACTCCGCAAGGGACAGTGCAGTTTTATGAGCGCGTCATGGTCGAGGTCCGAGACGACGGCGCCTACGGAATCGCCAGAATGAGCGAGGACGGGACCTCCAGCGAGATTCAACTCGGTGGGGGAGGGATGGAGATGACCGCCCGGGCCGAGGTGGACCCCGAGACCGGACGGGTCACATTGTCCCAGGAACTGCGGGAGAGCCAGCCTCGAACTCGGCAGGTGGAAGAGGAGCGCCCGGTGCAATATCTCGATGTTTTACCCGCCGATGTGTTGATGCTTCTTGAGCTTCCCGAAGGGCCCGTGGCCGCCGGCGATTCGCTTCAGGTCGAGAGCATCGCGGGAACCATGAAGATGGACGCCGGAGAGCCTGTTCAATGCAGCCACAGCCAATGTGGGACGCTGCGGATTCGCCTGGATGTCGACAGCGGCTCCATGAATCAGGCCGTCGCCCAGGCCCATCATCAAGAAGATGACGGCTTCGACGATATGGGCATGGACGACGACTTTGGCGATATGGATGAGATGCATGCAGAGATGCATATGCCCGGCATGGGCGGCATGGGCGGCGGGGGCGACGAGGCCGCCATGGCGATGCAACCCACCATGAAGGCCGACGTCGACGCCACCATTCTCTTCGACGTCGCAGCCGGGCGGCTGTTCAACATCGAAGGCGTCTCTGGCTCAGTTTCGGGCTCCGCAGGAGTGGAGATTCGCGAAGCCACTGAATTTACGCTGATCTTTCTCGAGTGAATGGAAGCGCGTTATTGATGCCAGCCCTGCACCCTGTGGTCGCCTTTGACCCCGTTGGACCGGGCCCGTTCCATCAGATTTTTCAGGGTGTGAACGGGCCAGTCCGGTCCGGCCCGTCGGATGAGCCCATCGGAGACCCGGCCTTTGAGGTCGGACTCTACGATGACTTCGATGCGAGTGCGCTCCTGTCCCGGTAGGGCGGTGATGGTGTAATTCGCATTGGATTCGGCCCGGACACAACATCCGCCGGACTGCGGCTTTCGAGGGTCGGTGATCGATTGAACGCTGGCGGTGACCTTTTTGTCGTCGGGATGAAATTCGTAGAGGCTCATCAAGACATAATCCCTGTCGGAGACGGGAAAGGGCATATCCAGGCGGGTCCAATATCTCTCGGACCAGATATCACCCTGATTGTCTTCGGCTTCGAGCATCTCCTGCTCGGCCACTCGGTAGACCCAATTCGGTCGCTCATCGGGGTCGACGAAGATCGAGATAACCTTCTCGATGGGCACATCGGACTCGAGGACTCCGCGAAGGGCGTGGTTGCCCAGCTTATCGGCTTTTCGCTCGTAGATGACGACGCCGTCGCGTTGTTCGATGAATTTCCACTCCTCCGCCGCGGCGATCGCGGGAAGCAAAATCGAGGAGAGAATGGCGAGGCTGATCAAGGAGACAGTGGTCGGTAGTGCTTTCATAGATGACTTTCGTTTCTGGTGATGGAATGCCCATTTTTGGCGGTAGGTCGAAACCTGCGAGGTGGGTACATCCGATCTGGAAAGTCTTTTTATTCCAGTGGTTTATGGTTTTTTTGAGGTGTGGTTGCTTGAATGGTCTGCTACGCTTCATTGGAAAAGACGCAACAATCGCAGAAAAGAAAAGGAGCCGATGATATCCTTGTCATCGCAGAGGAAAGGGCGCTTTTTCGCTGACGATGACAAGGATGTCATCGGGGCCAAGTTCAAAGATAAAGTAGAAATCTACGGGCGGATTGATTGCCTGGATCTTCGAAACCTGGAAAACGCCAATTCACATCTCTGATGAGACCGGTGGGCGTCGAGCCAGGCCGCCGAATCCGGCGATCCATCTTCGGGCAGCGCGATGAGAGCCTGGTGAAGTGCCCGAAGTTCCTGGCGCAGCGGTGAATCATCGGCGTTTGTATCGGGAGATTGCTCCTGTTCAGCGGAAAGCTCCCGGCGAAGACCATCGAAAAAAACCAGCAAAAACGGCCGGGCGCCGGGATCACCGGGTAGATCATGAAGAAATACCTTTAAGGCGGTCAGGCGGCTTTCAAATTCGATATAGAGTCGGTCGATGACTGAAGAAGTACTGTACTGCATGACGGCTTCCTTTCGGACAGGCGCAAATTGGATAGTTGTTTTCTTATGCAGGGAGCGTGCCAGGAGCGAAGTTTAATTGTCCCGGGGAGAACTTCGCTCGCGCTACAGCCGATTTTTTGTACTCCAGGATGACTGGCTCATCAGAGTGGGGCGAAGTCTGGCCACATCTCCGGCCAGATCTGGAGTACGGGCTATCGAGAATCTTGCTTATTCCTGTTCGTCCCAGCC
>SKNI01000424.1 GCA_007120615.1 Myxococcales bacterium
AATAGGACGCACAACTTCGCGAAGACGACCGATAATAAAACTGCAGGGCGGGGGGGAATTATTAGAGGGGAAGATCAAATTTGAAATTCAGGGCAAATGGTGAGAGGAATGGTCGAAAGTTCATCGGAAGTACCCATCGCATTCGATAGGAAAGCGGAAGGGATTTGTATTGTGTTTCATCCCTGCCGGCCACAACCCACAGACGATGGGAGTTTGTTATGGTGGGCCTTTCCGCCTACTCCAGAGTCGATCTGCGAGGTCGCTCGGTTCATCGGTCACCGCCGCCTTCCGGTGACGGCGATTGTCATTGGCGGCCTGGATGATTATCCAATACTAGAGAGTCGATGGCCGAAGTGGCTGGCACGGCTCAGCGCGGTGCCCGGCCCCCAGATGATCGTCGTCGACACCGGGAGTCTGAGCGCGAGACAACGACGAAAATTGATCTCCGGGACCCGGCGACAATGTAATTTGACTCATAGAAGCGATCCCATCTCGGCGGCCTGGAGCGCCGTCTCAAACTGGATCAAAAGGATAGCGTGATGGAAATGAATCTGGAGATTATTCGGAGCACGGTCGGTGATAATTATTTTTTTCTCATCGCCGACGACCGCGGAAAGGCTACGCTCATCGATCCCGTCGATGGAGCCCTGGCAGTGGAGCGGGTGCGACAGGCGGGGTTAGAATTGGTATCCATCATCAATACCCACTTTCATCCCGATCATGTGGCGGGTAATCCCGAGGTGCTGCAGGCTTTTCCCGAGGCTGTGGTGATCGCGGGAGCCGTCGACAGCGATGCCATTGAGGCCCAATTCTCAGATGGGCGTGGGGTGGACCAGAGAGTGGTCGGAGGTGACTCGATCGAGGTCGGGTCGATTTCTTTTGATGTCCTGGAAACTCCAGGTCATACGCCCGGTCATATTAGTGTGAGATGGGGCAAGCACCTCTTTAGCGGCGATACAATTTTTGTGGGAGGGGCGGGCAATTGCCGATATGGTGGAGATCCGAAAGCATTATTTGAGACCTTTCGAGATGTCCTTCATAACCTGCCGGGGGAGACCATTTTTTACCCCGGCCATGACTACTCCGTGCGTAATGCGGAGTTCCTTCTGTCGATCGAGCCGGAACATAAAGAGACCCAGGCGGTGTTAGAGGAAGCGAAAGCGGCGTTGCAAGAAGGTCGTTTGATGACGACTACCCTGGGCAGAGAAAAGCTCTATAACGGGTTTATGCGATTTGGTGACTCCTCTGTTAGCGAAGCACTGCAGTCGGGGTACCGAGAACTTTTGGAGCAGGCCCGGTCGGTTTCCGAAAGCGAAGAAGAGGCCGTTTTTCGATCGTTGCGCAGTCTGCGAAATGAGTGGTGAGACACGATGAAACCCCGACAACTTAAAACTGTCCTGGTGGCCACGGTGGCCGCGGCTTTGATTGGAATTCTCTTTTCGCCCTGGCGATTTTTCGACGATTCCGATCTGGTGGATGCCATCGTCGATCTCGACGGGCAGTGGGTAGACCGCCAGGCCCCGGGCTTTGAATTGCCCGATCGTCAGGGACGAATCCACCAACTCTCCGAGTATCACGGTCAGGTCGTATTTTTGAATTTCTGGGCCAGTTTCTGCGAGCCCTGTCGCCGGGAGATGCCGAGTATGGAGTCGCTGGTTCGCCAATATGAATCCCAGGGATTGACGATGGTGGCAGTGAGTCTGGACTCGGATTGGTCGGAGGTGGATCGGTTTATGGCGGCCTTCTTGCCGGGGCAGCGAAGCGCGATGACCGTGCTTCTGGATTCCTCCGAGAGCCTGGCTCAGACCTACGGAACGGAGTTGATCCCCGAGACCTATATCATCGATCGAGAAGGGCGAATTGTGGCCCGATTTGCCGGGGATTACGATTGGACTCGACCGGAAGTAAAACAAATCATTGAAGGGTTATTGTGAGAGAAACTCCCCGAGATTGGACTGCAGCGCGAGCGGGGATCGTGATGGTGGCGATGACCGTGTGTACGCTGTCGAACCCATCGCAGGTTCAGGCGGCGACCCCGCTGGAGGCTACGTCTGATCTGGTGAATCTATGCTCGTTGGCCTCCCCGGAAGTCCCTCAGGACTTTCAGGAGGATGGCAGCAGCTATCATTATCAACGACGTCAGGCGATTCACAGAGTCTATGAGGCACCGCTTCGCAATCTCGATGAGGCCTTGCTCGATTACGACCGAGTCACGGGATTGATGACGATCAGTGGCTTTCGCCGGTATCAGGCCCGCAGCGGGGCGCCGGCGATTCGGTTTCGAAACGAGTGTATCTTGAGTTTTGAATTCGATGAGGAACGAGCTCACGATGTGGTGACCAAAATCCGAATGGGGACCGCAGAGTTGCGGATCGGATTTCTGGTCGCGGCTCACGATGATTATGACGTCCAATATTGTGACGTCGATGGCACCGACGAGAGAGAATCGGAGTTAGTCGTCGACCTGCTCTACGCGAGACTCGTCGACCTGGAGGGTGATACGGATTCAGAAGTCCTGGGCACCTACCAGACCCGCATCGGTCATGAGCGAGCATTGCGCCAGAGCACCTTGATGGTGGATACGGCTCGGCGGGTGGTCCCGGAGGTTGAGACCAGCCATTTTCAATGGCGTCCTCGCGGGCAGAGTTGGAGGGCCGATTTTGAGGAGGGGGAAAAGCCGGAGTCTCTCGATAATATTCAGGGAAGTTTGAAGGCCACCCTGGAGCGGGCGTTTTATCCCTGTTATCTGCGGGCACTCTCTCGCAATGCTTCTCTGCAGGGAGCGTTGGTGATGGAAGTTCCCTTCGACCAGACGACTCGTGGGGAGCCCCGATTTCTGATGGATACACTCGATGATGAGGGTCTACGAGGCTGTATCCAGGAAAGGCTACCGGCCATCGATTCGGTGGAG
>SKNI01000611.1 GCA_007120615.1 Myxococcales bacterium
CTCCCACAACTCTTCTACCTGCTCGCGCCACCGAAACTTCGACCGCGTCGATCCCGGCTCCGGGCCTATCGCCTCCACCGCCCCTTCCCGAACGCTCTTCGACGAATCGACGACCAATAAGCTGGGTTCCACCTGAGCGGTGACCCCCAGGCCCTTGCACGTCGTACACATCCCCAGCGGGCTGTTAAACGAAAAGCTCTGATGGGTAAGCTCCGGAAAAGAGATTCCACAGGCAGCACAGGCCCTGTCGACGCTGAATAACTTCTCCTCCCACTCCACATCCTGGCCCGGGGGAACCACAGCCAGAACCTGGTCCTCTCCCACGCTCAACGCCTGGTTGACGCTATCCTGCATTCTACCGATGGAGTCGGGCCGAGCAATGAGTCGGTCGACGACGACGTCAATATTATGCCGCGTGTGAAGATCCAACATCTCGACCTTCTCCAACTCCAGAATCTCTCCGTCGATTCGAGCTCGAACGAATCCTTTCTTGCGCAGGTTCTCAAAGAGATCTCGAAACTCACCCTTTCGATTTCGCACCAGCGGAGCGAGCAACATGAACTTGGTGCCCTTCGAAAGAGCGGCCAGTTGATCGACCACCGCTTCCGGCGTAGTCGCCGCCACCGCTTCCCCACATTCATGACAATGCTGAGTACCGAGACGCGCCCACATCACCCGAAGATGATCGTGAATCTCGGTGATCGTTCCCACCGTGCTTCTGGGATTGCTGCCCGTGGTCTTCTGCTCGATAGAAATCGTCGGACTGAGCCCAATGATCTGGTCAAAGTCAGGCTTCTCCACCTGGCCCAGAAACTGGCGCGCATAGGTCGAGAGACTCTCCACATACCGGCGGCGCCCCTCCGCATAAAGCGTATCAAACGCCATCGATGATTTGCCCGATCCACTGGGACCGGTAAAGACCACCAGCTTTCGTTTGGGAATCGTCAACGTGAGATTCCTCAAATTATGCTCGCGAGCACCGCTGATCACGATCTCGTCACTGCGACGACTGATCAAGGGTAGAGGTTTCCCCGCCTTCGCGCGTCGTTTGGCCGACTGCTCCATGGCCACCGCTTATCTGCTACAGGAATTGTTCGTTATTCGAGATTCAGGCTATTTCGGCAATCAGACTATTCGACAATCAATGGCCTAACAGCCCGTCACCGAGCCTCATTCCTCACCGTCGGAATCTGCCGGCTCTGCGGCCTCGGCAGCTGCGTCCCCGCCATCCTCCGGCGCCGCGACCCCTTCGGCATCCGGCCCACGGGCTGCAGTGCTCGACCCCTGGAAATTGACATTGCCGAAGGTTCCTCCGAAGACGAATCCGTACCAGCTATCGGCCTTTCCGGTTCGAAACTCTCGCATATTAAACAAGAATCCCAGGTCATTTTCGGTGACGTACTCCTGATTGACCTGCATACGCATCTGAACCCGAGGACTTCCCGGACGACCCTGACCACCGAGATCGATATGACCCCAGACCTCGGTGTTGATATCGCGTCCCCCTTGAGTTTTAAACTCTTCAATGACCACCCTCGACATCCCGCGTCGCTCGGTCTCTTCGATATGGATCAGCGCTCGAAAATTACCGAAGCTCGTCGTCGGAAGCTCCACCTCAGTGAATACGGGAATCAGATCGGATCGGATCACCGTTGACCCCAGCGTCAGTTGACGTCCCGTCAAATCAACGGTCCCATTGGCCAGGGATCCCGTCGCCGGATTGATCTCCAGATCCACGGTACCGTCGAGGACTCCAAAAAGAGGAATCCCCAGATAAGCCGCCACCATCGTCGACTCTCGTAAATCCAGTTGATTCAGTCTCACCTGCACATTCTGGGCGGTCGCCTGATGGATAAAATGCCCGTTGATCACCCCGCCGCCCACGTCGACCTGAAAATTAACCGTGGGCCCCCGATTCAAAATACTTCGCAGCGGCGCAAACCGTGCCGAGATACGATCGACCTGAATGGTCATCGGAATCCCGCCGTCTGCATCATCCATTCGCTTTCGTTGATTGATCCGAATCCCACGCATCTGAACCCCGGTCAGTCGCCAGAATTTCAGATCCGTAATATTGACTTCGTAGCGATTATCGAGAGCGCTCTCGATCTGAACGACAGCGATCTGTTTGACCCGGTGCTGGGGAAAGGTCATCAACAAGAAGATCACAAACGCAAAAAGGCCAAAGCCCAGATAGGCGACGACCCTGAAGAATTTCTTCTCCCACCACTCTCGCAATATATCGCGCATTAACTCTCCTCCTGCTGACGCCGCTGGAAGGTAGAGATGAAGATACGGGCTCGTACCTGACCCTCATTTCGCAACGCTCGTATATCGACTCGCTTGATGATCACCGGCTCACTGCTCTCCTCGATGCGGTGCAACATCTCAATCAAAGGCTCCATCTGGGCGTCTCGAATATCGACTCGCAACAGCCGCTCCGTGATCACCGGTCCCCCGCCTTCCTGTCTGGAGCCCAGGGGGTTTTGGTCTTCGTCGTAACTGCTCACCGAGATATTGGTGGCCGCCGCATGGGTCGCCACGAAGCTGGTCAGTTGAACTCGGCCTTCGTCGAGATCCTCATCGGAGAAACGATCCACCCTCGGGTCTCCGGCATCGCCGGACTGGGCGGCCGCATATTCCGGCCCCGCCGTGGCCAGCAAGCTCAACGCACTCTCATAGAGCACCGTCTCCGCCTCCAGTTGTGCCACCGAACGCTGGGCCAGACCGATGATCACGGCCAGTCCCAACACAACGAACACCCCAAACATCGCCTTCAGAAGCATGAGCTCCCTGGGCGAAAGGTTCGCCAGCTGACCTTTGAGGCCGCCGGCAGCGCCTTGCTCTTCTGTCATCATATCGCTCATTACCTGATCCACGTCTGTAGCGTTCTGATTCTCGTCAGGAACATCCGCTCGTGATTTGCAATTCGAATTGTACTTCCTCACCCCGAACGTTGACCTGATCCTTGCGCACGTCCGTCAAACAATCCAGCCCTTCCACATCCTCGGCCAGTAGATCCACCGATTGTGGGCTGTCGGTCACCCCGACCAATTGAATCAGGCTCCGATCCATATCGATCTCGATCCGTTCCAATACCAGCGGGACATCCTCCGACATCCTGTCCAAGATCTGATACATCAACTCATAGGCGCTCATTCGGGGGACGAAATCTCGATCGGGACCGGCTTCGCCTGCCAGCCGGGCCTGAACCTCTCCGGGATTTCGAACCGCCTCTCCGAAGAGCTCCTCCGTCTGCTCCGCCAGAGCAGCCTGCATCGCCTCCAGGCGAGCCTTTTGATCGGCTCGCTGCATCATCAATACCCCGGCCAGAAGCACGATCAGAACCGCCCCGACCATCCCGAATCGCACCAGTTGAGAGCGCAAATAGCTGGATTTTCCTCGAAAGACGAACTCGTCCTGTCGAAAATTAATCAGCCGCTGCTCCGCACGATCCAGGGGAACCTGCAGCGCCGTGCCCATGGCCTGGGCGATCTCCGGCGTTCGCTCCCTGGCCCCACCGCTGCCGATCCACACCAGGGAATCGTCAAACCGAAGGGGTTCCACATTGACGTCGAACTCCGACTGCAAAAGCTCACCAAACCCCTTCAGTCGACTCGTTCCCCCGCAGATATAGATCTCATCTACGGCGACTCTATATTTGGCGTATGCCGACTGGAAGGTGCGGCGAAGATCGCGCACGATTGGTCGAAGGGCCATCTCGCAGGTCTGGCCTACCAGAGCTGCGGCATCACCGGGCGTCGGGAAGGCATCTCCCACCACCCCTCGAGTATGCTTGATCTGGGTGGCCTCTTCCTCGCTTATATTGAACTTCTCCACCAACGCTTTGGTGATCGCCGCTCCCCCGCTTCGCACGGTGCGAGCGACCACCGGTTTTCCCGCCGACATGATCACCAGCCGCGTAAAGTGGTGTCCCGAATCGATGATCCCGTAGCTTTCGACCCCGGGATCGACGGCCTGGTCTCCGGCATATCGAAGCATCAACTCCGGAACACCCACAACCGCCGGGTCCACGCCCACAGACTGGATATCCGCCAGAAATCCGGCGATATCGCTCTTCTCCACCACTCCCACCAGCGCTTCCCACTTCTCCGGGGCTTTGCCGGGGATAACGATGAAGTCGTAAATCACCTTGGCCACCGATAACGGAAGCTCATCGCTCAACAGGTGAGGCAAGATCGATTCGACATTGGCCTTTCTTTCAAACGGAACTTCCAGATGGAGGGTCAGTGCTTTTCCGTCCGGAAACGATGTGATCACGCGAGTGACTCCATCGAAAAAACCCTCGTCCTGCAGAACTCGAACCGCCGCCAGCCAGGGCTCCTGCGGCGGGCCGGAAGGGATCTCGCGGACCGTGGTCTCTTCCCCTTCGAATCCGGCGCCCTCCGTCCAGTCTCCGCCCGGCCCCTCTTCACCTTCCGGCCCCTCTTCCGAGAGGCCAGATTCTGCGGGCCCTTCCATCGCCTCCTCCTTGCCGGACACCGATCCATCGGCCGCCGGTACCCGCCTGTGCTCTTCGACCTCGGAGAGCTTGATCTCTCGATAGCCCACCACCTCCAGCTCGCGCTGCAGCTCGATGGTCACGGCCTTGACGGCCCAACTTCCGATGTCCAGTCCTACTATACGATTCGCCATATTCTCTCTCCCGCGATTGCAATCCCCAACAAGGAAGCACCGGGTATAAGCTCATTCAACGCGCCAGTATAAAACCCGACCGCGCGGCATCTGCTCTCGCTCTGCCTGTAGCATCTCTCTCATCTCCCGAAGCATCTCATCGTCGGTCTCGCCTTCGGTGAGCAACTCTTCCTCCGGAAGTCGACGGATGGTCTTTCCAAAGTCCACCACCGTCTCGATCTCCGTCTTCGACGTACCATAGCTTCCGGTGGAGCGAATCCGGAAAATCATCGGGGTTCTCGTCGTCACCGAGCGCATCAACCCGGAACGATTCAGCTCCAGGGTCCACTCCGGAAACCTTGGATTCATCGAATCCACCGCCATCTCCGGATTCTGAATGGTCATCATTTGATAGGTCAACGAGTGGTTCAAAAACTGGGCCATCAACAGAGGATCATTTTGCATATCCTCGATATAGGCCGGAAATTGGCTGACACTCAAAAAGGCCACCGGCTGCCCCACCTTGGCCGACGGCAATAGCTTACTCTCCGCCGAACCAACATAGGCCAAGAGCACGGAGAGGGGATTTTCAAAGAACGTCGAGATCCCTTCCATCGCCATCGCCAGATACATCACCTGCAACGCCGACGACGGATCTCGTGAGCAAATGCTTCCCCCACCCTCCAGCGAGGCGCCGTCGATCTGCAGATTGCGACAGAGCACCGAGTAAAACACCGGCGCTTTTGCCACATTCAGATTGGGCCGGCCCACATTATAGGTGGTAAAGGAGTCGCCAAAGGCGGTCATAAAGTCCTCACCGACTCCGTGAACTCGATACAACTCCTCTACATGAGTGAGCCGGGCGTTTCGGGGCTCGATCTCATGGGAATCATCTCGGTCATAAGACCGCCGCTCGTCTCCCCCGGTCCCTCGGATCGTGCAGTCATCACCGAGAATCGTGGCTTCCTCATTGAAATCGATGAAATCGATCACGTTCTGCATGATCGCCGCCCGATCCATAAGCTCGCCGACATTATCGTGATGCTCAAAGATTCGATCGTAGCGGGTGTCCAGAATCATGGAGCAGAACTCCATCAGATCATCTTCTCGAACCTCTTCCCGGGCAAACTTATTCAGATCAATGCGCCCCTCTTCGGGCTCCACCTCTACATCGAAATTGCCGGTAAATTCTCCGAACCCTCCAACGCCCATGCCCTGAAGATCAATGCTGGCAAGGGGGATCTCCACCCGTCCCGAGTTGAACGGTCCCATCAAGAGATCCACATATTGATAGAGCTGGAAATTGCTTCGCCGCATCGCCCGCCCGATCATCTGTCCCATCTCGTCGTCGGTGTCTCGAGATTCGGACTGCAGAGCGTATTGAAAACCGAGCAACAGACGGGAGAGGTTGATTCCGCTCTTGGCCAGGTAATAGCTCTTGAGATTATCGCGCTCGTTGGTCGCCATCGCCGTGTTGACCCGCGTTGAATAGGCGAATTCGATGACCGCCGTCGACAAAATGACCATCGTGATAAGTGCCAGGATCAACGCGACCCCCCGCGGATGATTGTCCAGAGGGGTGCGTACGGGGCGATCCATCACCCTGAGCACCTTCTGCGTCAATTTTCCGAGCGGTCGAATCATCATCAATACTCCAACACTTCGGTCATCTCGATCGTGGTCTGGGTCACGAATACCAGCGGTCGATCTCGCGGCCCTCGAGCCGGAAGAGTCAGCGTGATCCGAACTCTCGTGGGAAGCCTACCGGCCTGTCGACGGCTCGTGGTATCCCAATCATTGACCCATCGGCCCTGAGCGATCTCGCGGAAGGTCCCCAGCTCCGGCTCGCCCGGATCCCAGTACTCAAAGCGCAGATCCTCGACCTCGGGAATCATCGTGTAGACCGAGCCTCCCCGGGTCAGATCATCGTCGAAATTTCTGCTCGAACGCCTCATCAACCGATTGACCACCTGGCCCTCATCGTTGACGTGACGCTCCAGAAAATAGCCGATCTGAGCGTGATGACTGGCCTTCTCGTCTTCCATGCTTCGCACATGGGCGAAGGCCGTAAAGTCCAACTGATTGTCGCGGCCCACCATCCCGAATTGCACGGGATCCCGATTTCGCCACTGCATCTCCTGGGTCTCTTCGTCCTGCTCGTAGAGGATCTCCTCTCCCGGAATGATCTCGCCACCGTGATCGGGGCCCGCCATATACGCCATCGATATCTCGGTGGCCATTCGGTTCATCGACAACCTGGCCATCCGGTAGCGCTCATGTCTCTCGGTGACGATGTCCTGAGTCGTAAAGATCTGATTGACGCTGGTCCAGGCGACGATCGATAGCCCTGCCAGAATGGCAATCGCGATCATCACTTCGATGAGCGTAAACCCCTTCACCCTGCGTCGCTTTTGGAAAAATGAGTTCATTCGTCGAACTCCATGTCCATATCCATTTCATCGAAATCATCGGGCATTCCGAACATATGGAACTCGCCCTGCTCCACATCCACCACATAATGGGTGACCTCCACCGGAACATCGCGACCTACAAACTCAAAATATACGGTCAGGGTAATCCGTCGGACTCGCTCTCCGATCTGATTGACGAACTCCGGCAGCTGCCCCATCAACATCGGAAGCATCGCGCTGAACGCCGCGTTACCGCTCAACGCCCCGCCATCGGGATCCATCCCTCCGAAGAGCTGAGAGTTGACCTGTGCGGTAAACTCCTCCTGGGCGTCCGGGGGAATCTCAATCGGCTCGATTCGAGCTTCCCATCGAAACTCGGGAAATCCCTCATCGTCGAAATATCCGCCGTAGGTACGCTCCGCGGTGCTAAAGCCCTCTTCCATGACCACATACTCAAGATCCACCATCTTGCTTCGCGCCAGCAGACTGGCCTGGGTCAGATTGCTCGAGTAGATGGACTGCTGCCCGCTCTGGGACATCGTTCCCATCAACACGGCAATCACCGAACCCAGAATCGCCAGAGCCAAAAGAACCTCGATAAGAGAGAAGCCCTTCTTTCTTTTCAACACGATCTTGGTCGCCTTATCGCCCATGGGTATCCTCCCGACCAAAATCATCTGGAGTATCTATTTCACCGCTGTACAAGCGCACACGCCCTGTTAAGGGCTCGGTGACCAGCGTAAACTTTGCTTCTGACGAAGGGTCAACGATCACGATGATAGCCTGCTGCTGAAACCCGTTGGGATAAAAATTGATCGCCGCCCTCCCCCGGGTCACCGGGCTATCGAGGTTATCGGTGAGCACGCTTTCAAATTCGATCCCGTTTCGCAGATTTCGGGGCTCGATCACCGCCTCATCGGCCCGCTGATACCCGACTCGCTTGCTGATCCCGAAGGGGTCATCCTCTTCCTCGCGAAAGAGATTTCCCCGACGGCTTCTTCGCTCCTCTTCCATCTGCCGAGCTTCCTCGGGCAACATTCCCTCGTCATATTCTTGCTGGGCCTGCCGAATCACCACCGGAGTCTCGCTCATCTCGGTATAATATTCGTTATTCTCCAGGTCGATCACCAGCCGATAAGGCGTATTATTAAGCGCCGCCTGACTGTAGGTATATTGAATCGCCGACGTCATCCGCATGGCCTCATCCTTGATCTGACTCTGAGTCACCAGACCAAGCATATAGAGGCCCGCCCCCATAACCCCCGCCACGACCATCAAGACCATCAGGATCTCGATTAAAGTCATGCCCGACGGCCGTTTTATGGAGGGGCTTCGATTCACAATTTTTCCTGTTCCCTAAGATCAACCCAATTCACTCCGACTCATCCTGCCGTCAATCATCGATCCGAACGTCGAGATCCGTACCCTCAACCCCGTCGGCCCCGGTGCTGAAGATCTCATACTCCCGGTTATTATGTCGGATAAAGACATAGTCATTGCCCCAGGGATCGGTCGGCACGCTCTGAGTCAGCGGCGACGGGCCCTCGGTCAACTCTTCCAGGGAGTTGGGGATTCGGTTCGGAGAGGTCGACAGATAGTAGGCATTGACCATCTGCTCGAGCTGCTGAATCTCGATCTGGGCCGTTCTCTCGTTGGCCGTATCCAGCGCGCCGAAGACGAAGAATCCGACCACACCCATCACGGACGCCATGATCGTGATCACGATCATGATCTCCACCAGCGTCATACCTCGGGAATTTCGAAGTCCTTCAACGGCCGGACGTGTTCTCTCTGCTTTTATTTCCATTTTCTCTTCTCCCTGGGTGGTAAGCTGCCCCGTCGTCCGGGGAGCCATCTCTTCATTCGACGTTTTTTCTGCAACTTGATTCATCACTGGGTTCATCATCGTACCTCTTTTGGTTCACATCACGGTTTGGTTGAGTTGTAAGATCGGAAGCATAATGGCGAATACGATCACCGCCACTGCAAGGCCCAGCGCCACGATCATCAGCGGCTCCAGGACTTTCGTCATCGTTTGAATCTGCAAATCGGTCTGCTGTTTATAGGCCAGGGCCACATTATCCAGCATCTCCTCCAACTGCCCCGACTGCTCGCCGACGGCGATCATATGGGTCACCAGAGGGGGAAACTCCCCGGAGCGCTTCAGCGGCTGAGCAATGCTCTCCCCCTCTCGGATATTGACCCGGGCGTCCTCAATGACTTCTACAAGTCGGGTATTTCCCAGGATATTTTTTACGATATCCATCGCCTTCAACAGCGGTACCCCGCTGGCCAGAAGTGTGCTCAAAGTCCCGGCAAATCGAGAAATCGCCACCATTCGAACCAGCGAGCCGAATATGGGCACCGTCAAAATAAACCGGTCCCACTTATCGGTACCCGAAGTGGTATTCTTCCAGTGCCAGAACCCCGCCGCCGCCATCACTGACACCGGCATCAGCACAAACCACCAATTCCCCAGAAATTCACTCATCCCGATGAGAACTGCGGTGATCCAGGGCAGCGCCTCTCCCTGATCCTGAAAGATGGCCGTCACCTTGGGGATGACGAAAGCGAAGATAATCAACAGGACCACGATTCCCACGACCATCATCAAAATAGGATAGATCATCGCCCCGATGACCTTTCCTCGCAGCTCGATCTGGGCGTCGAGAAAGTCGGTCAACTTCGCCAGGACCACGTCCAGATTACCGGAACTCTCCCCGGCCTTGACCATATTGACGTAGAGATTGGTGAAATATTTGGGATGATCGCTCAACGCATTGGCCAGACTCGAACCCTCGTTGACCTTTCGTCGAATGTTGGAGAGGGTTCGCTTCAACTCTTCTTTTTCGGTCTGCTCGGTCAGGGCCGTCAGGGCCTCCACGAGCGGAATACCGGCTCGGATCAACGTCGCCATCTGGCGCGTCAACACCGCGATATCCGACAGGGAAACTCGCTCAAGGGCTTTCTGAAAGCTCACATCCCGACCACCACCGCCGACACGAGCCCCCTGGCCCTCGTAGACATCGGTTACAAAAATACCTTTCCCCTGCAATCGCTGGCGCAGAGCGTTCTGGCTCTCCGCATCCTCGATGCCCTTGACGTTCTTTCCCGCCCGATTCAGCCCTTTATATTCATAAACCGGCATAAGTTTACCTGGTCAATTGACCGTTCAATCCAAAATATCTTCCTGCGTAACCCGCAACACTTCCTCAATGCTCGTCTGGCCTTGAAGGACCTTTAAGGCCCCGTCATCGCGCAGATTTCTCATCCCCTCTTCGGCCGCCACCTTCTTGATCGTCGAGGTGTCTGCTCGATTCATGATCAGACTTCGGATCCGGTCGCGCACGGGCATGATCTCGTAGATCCCCATCCGGCCTTTATAGCCAAGCCCCAGACAGGTCTCGCAGTCCCCCTCTTCACTGGGCTTGTAGATGACACCACCGGCGGCATCGAGACGCTCATCATCGAGACCGATCTCGGCCAACTCCTCTACCGATGGTCGATAGGCTACCCGGCAATCGGGGCACATCTTTCGCACCAGACGCTGGGCCATGGAACAGAGCACCGTGGAACTGACCAGGAAGGGCTCCACGCCCATATCGGTCAGTCGCGTAAAGGCGCCGGCGGCGTCGTTGGTGTGCAACGTCGAGAAGACCAGGTGACCGGTCAGTGAGGCCTGAATCGCCATCTCGGCGGTCTCCACATCTCGAATCTCACCGACCATAATCACGTCCGGATCATGTCGAAGATAACTTCGCAGTCCGGTGGCGAAATTGAGCTGAATCTTGGCGTTGACCTGCATCTGGCTGATCCCATCGAGCTGGTATTCGACGGGATCTTCGATGGTCAAAATATTTTTGTCCGGGCTGTTGATCTCGCTCAACGACGAATAGAGCGTCGTCGTCTTACCACTACCGGTGGGAC
>SKNI01000130.1 GCA_007120615.1 Myxococcales bacterium
CCTGGCGGCGGCGCCGTTGATCGGCTGTGGAGCTGACGACCCTTCGGTAAATCAGACGACCGGTGACGGCGACGGCGATGCTGATCCCGATGGTGATGGTGATCCCGATGGGGATTCGGACGCTGGCAATGGTGACACCGGGGATGGTGACCCCGACGGGGGCGACGGCGATCCCGACGGTGGAGACGGCGACCCTGACGCTGGAAATGGCGACGCGGATACAGGGGACGGAGATCCGGATGGGGAAGTAGACATTCCGGAGTGTGACGCCAATCCCATGTTCTACGGCCAAATAGGCGATAACGATTTTGACTTCTCCGGCGGTGTACCCACCACGGAGCCCTTTGCAGAAAGCGCCGGACTGGAGCAGATCTACGAGGCCATCGATGCGGCTGAAGCCGATGGTGGTCTGGAGATGGACGGGAATTTCCTGGCCGATATCGAATTGGACGAGCCAATTGAAATCGACGGTGCGATCATCACCTCCACTTATTATGAAACCGACAACGTGAACCTGTCGATGCTTCGCTTCTGGTTGGGAGACGCCGATCGGGGGATCATGTTCTTTCAGACCGCTGCCGAAGGTGGAGTCCCGGAGCAGACCCGAGTTGGCCAGCGGGTGAAGTTCTCGGTCGATAAGATCGGTTTCTTCAACGGCAACCCTCAAATCCGGGGATTCTCCGATTGGGAAGTCATCGATGAGGGCAATGACGTGTCTTTTATCGATAAGGAAGATGGAGACTTCGAGGACGGAGACTTCAATCGAATCGTCCGCATCGGTGGAGCGATCGGCAATAATCCGACATTCTGTGATTCAGATGGAGGCAGCAATTATTGTTATGACTTCCTCTATGGAGATGGAAATAGTTACTCCATCACCTTTCGAAGTTCCTCAACTTTTATTGACCCCGGTGATTGCATGACCTTTGTGGGTCCCCTGATCGCCTTCCCCGGTCTCTACTCCGACCAGACTCCTCAGTGGCAGATCGAGGGAATCAACTGGGACTGGCATATCACGGAGTTTGATTTCGATTGATGAGATCAGCCTCAAACGAGCCGGCCACTTTCACGGTGGCCGGCTTTTTTGTATCTCTTGTGCTGTGCGGTTCACTTTCCAACTGAGAGCCGACCGTGTAAGTAAGTGGGGAGCAAGACCACTCTCTTACCCTATCGAAATGGATGTACGATGAAACTCAATTCCACCTGGAAAGCATTCCGGGGCTGGCTTGGAATCACCCTTCTGGCCGCAGCGATATTGGCCGCCGGGTGTGCCGATCCGGAGATGGGTCGGGACGCGTCGGAGTATTTCGGAGAAGGGACCTACTCGACGGTGAACGAGGAGATCGAGTTTACTGATGAGCCCTATGATATTGTGGGAGAGGTACCGATTCAGGACTTGCGGGATCTGATCCCGGAATTTGAGTTCGTCTGGTACGGATTTTCGGAGAACGACGTCTATCCGGTTTCTGGAGATTGCGATCCACAGCGGGACTTCGACACTACGGAGCCCGCCTATCTGGAAGAGTTGCCGGCCACCATCGAAGGGGTGGTCACGATGCATCCGCGCTATTTCATGAAGGTGTCGGTATGCGGCACCGAAGAGCGTTATTACGGAAGTTATGTGATCCAAGATCAATCCACGGGAATTCACGTCTTAAAGGATTCGCGAATCGGCGAATTCGACGTCGGTGATCGGGTGCGTCTGAGAGTGCGAGCGTTGATCCGCAGCTTTGGGACCTACGCCGTACTGGCCTATGACGAGGAAGAGGTCTTGACGACGCCTTCCACTCGAGAGCCGGTATATTACCAGCAGATTGAGCGCAATTTTCAGGAGGGCACCGATAATTACGAGGTCTTCCGAATCGTGGGCCGGGTGGCTCTGGAAGCGACCAATCAGAACTTCAACGAGATGATCGTGGAGTCCGAAGAAGAGTCCAATGTGGAATGGTTGGTATCGCTGGACCGAGAGCTGGGAACCCGTGGGGTTGCACCACCGGAAGGGGCCCTGGTGCAGTTGACCGGACCGGTATTCGATAGTTTTGGAATGCGGATGTTGATCACCAACCTTGGACAGATCGAAGTATTGGAAGAATAGAATAAAGAGGTGTCGCCCCAGACGTCGGTGTTCCGACGGGCCAGCAGATGGTCAAAGAAGGTGGCGAATCAATCATGAAGTCACGAAGTGTGAACAGTTATCGGGATGAAGATGAAGCGATTTGTAGTGAAGTTGAGTGTCCTGGCTCTCGCTGGTGTGTTGGTGCCGATGACGGCAGTCTCGCAGGAGATCACTCCGGAAGAAGCGGTGAGTCCGGAGGCGGTGCGAACGGCAGAACCCGAAGAGGTCGACGAAGATGAGCGGCTGAATCTTCGGTTTCGTCTCACCAGTGAGGTTCACTCCTCGGATAACGCCGGATTCCGCGAACTCGATGAAGAGAGCGGCAATCAGGAGCGAATCGAGACCGACGATCGCCATACCTTCGCCTATACCAGCTTTTCGCTGGGCGGAAATTACCTGGTCCTTGACGACACCAGTGTGGTCTTCGGGGCCAGTCACTCCGGCTTGTGGGGTAGCGATCAGCTGGGTGGGGTCAATGAATTCGGAGGGTTTTTCTTTGTCTACGATCTGCACGCAAATTGGCAGGCCGTCGATACCGATGCGTTCGGGTTAAACGTCAAGCTCGGTCGGCAGGGCTACTCGATCGGTGGAACCCATCGAGATTTCTTTTTGCGCGACAATATCGACGGGTTGACGTTGAATCTGGACTTCGGAGACGCCGCGGGGCGGCTTCGGATCCTGGCCTTTGACCTCTATGCCTCGCAGGGACGACCGGATAATGTGTCCTTTCTCAGGTGGCACGCCGGACGAGACCTGGTTCATAATATGAGGGGCGAGACCAATAC
>SKNI01000485.1 GCA_007120615.1 Myxococcales bacterium
GGATCTTTGGTTTTGCCGTTAATATGCCGGCATACAGGAGAGGCCATGTAACCGAGTTTATGGTGACAAGCGGAAACCTGTCGGTCAGCCATGAGGAAAATGCTGCGGTGTTTGATCATGACCATGAGATCCTTCATCCCTGGTATCACCAGGTCTGGCTTGAAGATTATGATATTATTGCCGACTGGACCACTACTGAACGTGCCGTGATATACCGCTTCAAGCCCGAGAGGGATGAACCCTTCAATGTACTTTTCCGCTCCACCGAAGAGGCATCCTTTGAAATAGTTAATGGGAATGCCATAAGGGGATGGGATACATTTTTTGATACCCGGCAGTATTTTTATGCTGAATTTTCCAGTGATATTACAGACTTCGGAATTATGAAAAATGATGAGTTCCAGGAAGGTCTCAGAAGAATTCAGGGAAGTGAAACCGGTGCCTATGCTATATATGACCACCTTGACGGACCGCTGGAAGTGCGCATCGGGATCTCCTATATCGACGAGGATCAGGCCAGGGATAATCTCAACCGGGAAACATCCGGGCGATCCTTTGATGATGTGAAAGACGAAGGTTACAGGGTATGGAAGGAAGCTCTTGAAAAGATCATGATATCAGGAGCCTCTGAAAGAGAAATGAGAGTTTTCTATACTGCCCTGTACCGCTCATATGAGAGGATGGTAGATATTTCTGAATATGGCCGCTATTACAGCGGCTATGACCACAGGGTACACGAGTCCGATCAGCCCTTTTATGTAGATGACTGGTTGTGGGATACATTCAGGAGCCTTCATCCTTTACGCCTGATTATTGAGCCTGAAATGCAGACCCACATGGTGCAGTCGTATGTGGACATGTATGAACAAAGCGGATGGCTGCCTGAATTTCCGCAGGTTTCAGGAGATTATCCTGCTATGATCGGATTCAATTCGGCCGTTCTTATCTGGGATACCTACCAGAAAGGACACAGGGACTTTGATTACCGGAAAGCTTATGAGGGAATGAAAAAGAATGCCCTTGAAGCTACAATGCTGCCATGGAGACGGGGCCCGGCAGGACCACTTGACAGGTTTTATCATGAGAACGGCTGGTTCCCGGCCATAGGCCCTGACACCGAGGAGACCGTTGATATGGTGCATGATTTTGAGAAAAGGCAGGCTGTTGCCCTGACCCTTGAGCATAGTTACAGCGACTGGTGCGTTGCCCAGATGGCACGGGAACTTGGTAAGAACGGGGATTATGAATATTTCATGAAAAGATCCCGGAACTACCGCAATGTATTCAATCCGGAAACCCGCTTCATGTCTCCCAAAGATGCCGACGGTGAATGGATCGAGCCATTTTGTCCGCAGCTTTCAGGTGGACTGGGAGGGAGATTGTATTTTGCCGAAAACAATTCCTGGATATGGACTTTCAGTGTTTTGCATGATATCCCCGGACTGATTGAACTTATGGGTGGCAATGAAGCTTTTGTGGAACGCCTGGATGCGCTTTTCAATGAACCTTCGAAGGTTCACAAGTTCAGGTTCCTGTCGCAATTCCCCGATGCCACCGGACTGATGGGAATGTTCCCTGCCGGTAACGAACCATCATGTCATGTGCCCTTTCTTTATAATTATGCCGGCTATCCCTGGAAAACACAAAGACGGATCAGGTATGTCATGAATTCCTGGTTTCATGACATACCTCAGGGTATACCCGGGGATGAGGACGGAGGATCCCTTAGTTCATGGTATATTCTTTCAGCCCTGGGTTTTTATCCTGTCACCCCGGGATCAGGATTGTACGCAATAGGAAGTCCGTTTTTTGAAGAGGCCAGGATAGAGCTGCCCAACGGGAAAAATTTTACCGTGGAAGCTGTTAATTGTTCACGGCGCAATAAATATATCCAGTCCGCCACCCTCAATGGTGAAGATCTGAACAGGTCATGGTTAACTCATGAGGAAATAACCACCGGAGGAAAGCTCCGGTTTATCATGGGCGACAGGCCAAACAAGGAGTGGGCGGCCTCATTCACCTATGATCAGATGTACTGATCAAGGGTCTGTTTTTCAAGATGATCCCGGAACCGGACTGTCATCTCGTTTGTGACATTGTTCATAATACATTTGCCAAAGGGGCATATTGGCTTATCTAAAGGGCAGGGGGTTATTTCAATACTTCCTTCAATGGCTTCGTAAATTTCAAGGAAGGTAATATCCCCCGGCTTTTTTTTTAGAATAAATCCGCCGCTGGGGCCCCGGTGCGAAGTAAGATAATTATTTTTTGCAAGCCTCTGCATTATTTTAGCCACGTGGTGCCTGCTGGCGCCGGTCTGCTCGGCTATGTGAATTACATTGACCGGGGAGCCGGATCTGGCCACCAGGATCATACCATGCAAGGCAATGGAAGCTGCTTCGGAAATAGATATTACTTTTGACATTAACGAATATTAGGTAATTAATTACCAAAATTAAATCTCCACGCTCAGCCGGTCCATATAGAAGTTAAAGCTTTCCCTGAATTGTTTTGAGAGCTCCTCCTGGCCATGTTCCTGGCTCATCCGTACCATCTCGTTCATCAGCTGGATTGTGGTGCGTTTTTCCACATCAAGATTAATTGCCAGTCGCCTGGGAAAGCGAAGATAATAATCCATCTCACCGGAAAGGTGCTGGAAATAACCATCAAGAATTTCATTGCCCTTTTCCGGGGCTTCTGCAAAATAATATGACTCTGCCACTGAAAGGATCAGGAAATCATAGGGCACCTTGTCCACCGGCATCAGCTCCATACATCTGTCCAGAACCATTACTGCCGAATCTGGTTTGTTCTCTTCAACCAGGGCGTTGGCAAGCCTTGAAAACTTGTTACGTAGCCTCAGGATGCTGAGGGTCCGGATGTTGTAATGGCACA
>SKNI01000444.1 GCA_007120615.1 Myxococcales bacterium
AATTGAGTCGGTGGTGGGAAGTCGACGCAGTCTGCTGCCGGTGAGCAATTTGTTCACCTAATTGAACCGGAGGATGCGATGAGTATGACGATGAATTCAATTGTAGAGATTCTGGGAGAAGACGCGGACTTTTTGCTGCAACATAAGTGCGAGACGATTGGGAAAGAACGTCTCCACCAGCCGGGACCCGATTTTATTGACCGGGTGGTCGCCGACAGCGATCGAACCCCGCGAGTGATGCGCAATCTGCAATCCCTCTTTGATAACGGACGGCTTCGCAAGACGGGCTTTTTGTCGATTCTGCCGGTGGATCAGGGCATCGAGCATTCGGCGGGGGCCTCGTTTGCTCCGAACCCCGATTATTTCGATCCTCAGAATATCATCGAGTTGGCCATCGACGGGGGATGCAATGCCGTGGCGTCGACCTTCGGGGTGCTGGGATCGGTGGCGAGAAAATACGCCCACAAAATTCCATTCGTGGTCAAGATCAACCACAATGAGCTGCTCTCCTATCCTAACACCCACGACCAGATTCTCTTCGGGACCCTGGATCAGGCCTATGAGATGGGCGCGGTGGCAGTGGGAGCGACGGTCTACTTCGGATCGGAGGAGTCCAACCGTCAGATCACCGAGATCGCCCGGGCCTTTGCCTACGCTCACGAGATCGGTCTGGCCACCATCTTGTGGTGCTATACGAGAAATCCGGCGTTTAAGACCGGTGGAGAGGATTATCATGGCTCCGCGGATCTAACGGGTCAGGCCAATCACCTTGGTGTGACGATGCACGCCGATATCATCAAGCAAAAGATGGCGGTCGGAAACGGCGGTTATAACGCGGTCAAGCACGAGGACGGCAGTGCGTTTGGCCGAACCGATGATAAGGTCTATCAAGAGTTGACCAGCGAGCATCCCATCGATCTGGTCCGATATCAGGTCGCCAATTGCTATATGGGACGCTCCGGACTTATCAACAGCGGCGGCGCCAGTGGGAAGAATGACCTGCAGGCGGCGGTGCGAACGGCGGTGATCAATAAGCGAGCCGGTGGGATGGGCTTGATTCTCGGTCGCAAAGCATTTCAGCGACCGAGAAAAGAGGGTATTGAGATTCTCAACGCCGTTCAAGATGTGTACCGTTGTGAAGAGATCGGCCTCGCCTGAGCATGGTTTTGTAGGAATTGCTAACAATTTTCGCCGTTCTCACTCTTCGGGAGTGGGAACGGCTCAGATCGCTATTGTAGGAGTGGGCAAATGAAGAAGAAGTTGACGTTGCGAATCTGCCTTCTGGCACTCGTCTTATCGCTGACCGGCTGCAATCAGATCATCGGGAATATCGCCGGAACTGCCATGGATACGACCACTCAGCGGGTCGGTGAAGAGCTCGGCGATCGAATCGCCGGAGCGTTGCTCGACGATCTGGGGCCGCGGATGATTCGGGCCTATACGATCGGGATGATGCAGCTCCTCTTCTATCAAGGGGGCTATGACACCGATCTGGCCGACTATCAGCCAGGGGAGTATACGGTGTGGGAGTCGGAGACCTCGGAGTATGGCCAGATCATGGAGCGAGCATTTTTGCGGCGTCAGGACGACGGCCTGGAATGGTGGCGGCTGGAGGCTTTCAGTGAGGATGAAGAATCGGGTGAGGAATTTCATCTCGTGATGGAAGGACTCTTCGACGTCCAGGAGGACGGAAGCCGCTATATTCGTCGACTGCGGGTAAAATATCCCGACAAAGAAGAGGCCGAAGAGGTTCCGATCACCGAAGAAGATTCTGAGCGCTGGGTCGTTCGGGCCGATCGTCTCACCAAAGAAAGTATGGAAGGGATGCGGGTCGGAGAGGAGGACGTAACGGTTCCGGCGGGGACCTTCAGCACCGTGCGCTATCGCACGGACGCCAATCGCTATGACGGTATCGAGAGCAATTGGTGGGTTACGGAGCAACCCGTGCCGGGTCGAGTCGTGTTGATGACCCATCGAGATATCTCCGACGATGAAATCGTTCAGGATATCCAACTTGTGCAATATGGAGATGACGCCACCGAATCAGCTCTCGGCGTGTTTTGATAGGAGTTGCAGGATTGTCACATGGAGAGAGTGGACTTGGATGGGGGTCTTCGGTGAATACTCTGGATGGTATGAATAAGACGCTGAAGACCCCAATATTATGCGATAATAGGAGGATGATGTGACGATTCTGGTAGCGACAGACTTTTCAGACAATTCCAAGAACGCCTTGCGCCTCGGGGTGAAGATGGCAAAAGACCGAGGGCGTGCGGTGGTGCTGATGCACGTCGTCGACCTCGCTGCCCGAGACAACGCCTGGCGAGTGCTGGTGGAGTCCCCCGATGATATTGAGCGATCGGCGCTGAAGGAAGGTCGTCAACGCTTAGAAGAGTTCTTCCAGGAGACCATCTCTGATGTGGACCGACCGAGTGCGGTGCGCTACGAGGTGGCGCTGGGAAATCCAATCGATCAGTTATTATCCGTGGCCAAGACCTTTGCTGACCCTGTAATTATTGCGGGAACCCGGGGTGGTAGTCGCCTGCAGGAGTTCTTTCTGGGCAGCACCGCTCATCGCCTGGTGCGCCAGACGCAAAAGCCGGTGGTCCTGGTCCCCTCGGATATGGAGATCAAAGAATTTGATAATCTACTGGTGGCCGTTGATTTTTCGGAGGCCAGCCGAAAAGCGCTGCGAGTCGCCGGGGCAATGGCCCGAGAGCATCTGGCCGATCTTCATGTGGTACACGGCTTCATCATACCCGAGGTCACCGCATTGCAGGCGTCGATGGCGAGTATGACCACGGAACTCGATGAGATCGTTAAGACCAAGCTGGCCTCACTTCGAGAAATGGTAGAGGAAGAGGGGGTAGATGATGTCATCTCCGAGATCGAC
>SKNI01000224.1 GCA_007120615.1 Myxococcales bacterium
TATCGCTACTCCTCTGGTTCTTTAACCTGGATTATTCATGACGTGTCGTCACGAGGCAAAATCAGCGTCAAAAGCCCAAAATCGAGCCCCGCAGGCGATGCAGCGCATCGTCGAGGAGAGAGATGAAGGGATTTTGACGCTGATGAGCCGCAGTAGACAGGTCATGAATAATCCAGGTTAACGCTTTGAAGCGCACTCATTTCAGCTGCATACGATGACCTTTCTGAAACGGTACTACTTTTTTGAGGCTGGGACCATCTGGATGACTCGAAACAACGATGACGCTACCCAACCACCCCGGGGACCATGCTCCCTGCTCTATTTACATGCTCCAAGCAACCCTCCACGCTGTGGGTCGATTTTCATGTTGACCCTTACAGCGACCCTCCACGCTGTGGGTTGATTTTCATTTTGACCCTTACAGCAATCCTCCACGCGCGATCCGACCACCGAATCACAGGCAATCAACCATCACCCCCTTTCTTCCCTTCCTCCGCGTCTCAGCGTCTCTCTGCGCCTTTGCGATTTCCCTTGCCCTTGACCTTCTCTTCCCCTCTTTTCCCTCCTCGAACTCCCATTCAATAATAGAGATTCAACGCCAGATTCGCCTCCGCCCGATTGCGCTCGGCCACACATCGCAACCGCAGCTCTACATTTTGCGTCGCCGATACGGAGAGTGTGGTCTGCGCCGACCACGGCGGCCCGCCACCATCGAGCGCGATTCGCGGGTCAGGAAAGTCCTCGCCCCACAGAGGATAGCGATAGCGAAGGTCTGCGTTCACTCTCAAAAGCCTTCCCAACTGCAAGCGAGCCCCCGCCCGAGGGCCCGCGGCGACTCGCGTATAGGCGTCGAAGGTAGAGCCAAAGGCAAGCTGGGTGTCCATCATTAGATAGGTCGCCAGGGGGCCGATTTTTACGGTGCCCCCGAGGCCGAAGGCGGCATCGTAGAAAAGGCAACCACTGTCGCCGCAGCCCTCGCGGTAGGTTCGCTCCAGGCCGGTCTTGAGGCTCCAGGACCAATTTCTCGACCACCGATCAAGAGGCACTAATGAGATCAAATCCAGAACGTCGAGGCGTTGCAACAATATCGTCGGTCGCTCCTGGAATCCCTGAAGCCCGGCCGCACGGATGCGGACATTCATAAATTGGAGCTGCGAGAGCGGGCGGTAGCCCACATCCGATGAGCCCAGATCGTGACCGGTCGGGCGAATACCCAACTCCATCAGACCGGCCTGAGTCTGCGAGATGCCTGTCCCAAGGCTCACCCGAATGGTGTTATGACCGTCTTCGGGAGCCGTATTGATGAAGGGCTCCACCGCTGGGGTTGCGACATCGAGCTCGCCACGCCGCTGCTCCAGACTTCGCTTCCAGGTGCTCTCGATGCGTCCCGTTTCCTCGTCGGGGGGATTGCGGTAATTCCACAGGGCGAGGGCTGCGTCGAGGACGAAGGCCTGGCGCTCTTCATCGATGTCGGAAAGGTCGGTCAGAGCCGACTGCCTCTCGCGAGCGCCAAGCTCTCTTGCCAATCTGATCTCGTCTCGGTCGAGGCGACCCCGCAGCTCAATCATCGCCTGACGGCTAGACGGGCGAAATCGCCGTATTCCGGTCAGACCTTCTGCGCCCAGCACAGCACGCACCATATTGCCGGGCAAAACGGTCAGCCCGAATTGCTCGACCAGCGTGAGCGAAGGGTCGGCTACCTCTAAGAGAGACATCAAAAAATAGGAGCAATTCTCGTCGAGAAAGCGGTAGTCCGCGCTATAGGATTGAAGCTCCCACAGATGACCGACGAGAAGCGCCATTTGACCGGCGTTGAAGTTCAGCTCGTACTCCCAGAGCTCGCGCCGTTCTCGCTCGATATACTTCTGGAGCTTTTGATCAAAGGGCACGGTCATAAATACCCCGTCGAAGCCGCCGACGAGTCCCATTGCGGTATAGAGAAGGGGATTATAAGTCCAGGGATCGGCGGTGACGTTGACCACGTAGCTGTCGAGGTCGCCGAGGCCGTCGTCGTCACGGTTCAAAAGCATCAGAGTATGGCCGAACATCGAGGCCGGACGACTCAAATAGGGCGCTGCGAAGAGAAGTGTCACCGACTCGGCTGCCACCGCGTCTCGCCAGGCCTCGAAGTCGCTGCAATCTCGGACAACGAGTCGCTCGGCGTCGAAGTCCAGCATCTGGGCCAGCCAATCATAGCGGGCTCGAAACCGGCATTGGGGGTGTTCTTGTTCTTCAGCGGAGGGCGGTTCGAAAAAGGCGGCCAATGTGGCTTCCAACTCGGCCACCGGATCGGACGCTCCATCGTCACTGAAGAAAAACTCGGGGGAGTCGATATCGCTTCGAACCCCTCTGAAGACTCTGGACCGGTAGTGCAAAAGAGCATGCCACTGCTCGTGGTCGGCGAGTTCTTGCTCATCTGCCTGTGAGACGAGCTCAGTGAGATAGTCCCCGTCCACTTCTGCACTCGCCGACGGCGAAAAGAGAAGGATGCACAGGAGCATCAGGACCGGGAGCCGATAGGTGGTCTTCATTGCATCGAGTTGGCGAGGGGCTAAGGGGCAAGAGAGTGGCGATCTGCAATTGCTCCCATGATACGTCAGGTCGCGATCGTTAGAAAGGAACGCCCCCCGAAACGACTCGTCCCGCGGCGGCAACGCCACTTGAGAATGCGCCCTCTATTCGAGACCCGGCGAGCCAATCACCACACAAAATGAGCCCCGGCGCATCATCTTCCTGCAACGCCTGAATACCCAGCGGCGGATCAGCTCGAGCGTACCTCCATCGATGGGCCCTCCGATAAACAGCGGGAGGCAGCGAAGCCCCACACCTCGCCAAAAGAGTAGAAAACTGTTCCGCGAGCAGTGCAGCCACCTCCTCGGCCTCCATCTCCA
>SKNI01000059.1 GCA_007120615.1 Myxococcales bacterium
CGGCGTCTGCCCGCTTTTCCTCTCTCCAGGTAGCGATGCTGGCTGTCGATCGGAAAAACGAACATCCATCCAACCTCACTTTGCCCAATTCTTAAGGTTTCGAAAGTAAATCTGGTTTAGAAAACATGGATCGATCTTTGCAAAACTACTGTCGTACGGAGTGGAACCGTGGTGGCACCCTCCGCAATGGAACACGATGCGTTACCTGATAAAAAGACTTCCCATCCTCCTTCTGGCTCTTGCGACCGGAGTGCTGATCTCTATGCCGACGTTGGCCCAGGCTGAGGAGTGGCATGATCATCTGGTGACCTGGGAGACCCTCGAGCATCAGCGAGTTGCGGTGATCGACCGCCTTCAGAATCTTGAGCAAGACCATCAGAAATTTGTGGAGGGCATCGAAAAATTGAAAGAGGAGCAGGCCCAGGGGCAGCGCTCCAGACGAGAGTTGGAGAATAAGCTGCGAGAAAACCTGCGCACCGTGGAGGCCCTCGAGATGATTCAACGCCACCTGCAGGATATCGAAGCCGAGCAGGCCGCGCTTCGTCGTACCATCGTTCAAGCCATCGACGGGAAGCGAGATTCGCTGGAAGAAGAATTGCGCCGGGCATCACCGGAGCGTCGGCTGGAGTTGGTAGCCGAGCTCAACGAGCTTCAAGCCACCAGGGGCGAATACGCTGCCCCCCTTCCGGAGGCCGACCAAAAGCGGGTGACGCAAGCACTGGAGATGGCCCGACAGGTCTCCGGCGATCATCCCCGGACGATGCTCTCGGCGGCCGACGAGCTCGAAGATACGGAAGAGCAATTATTGGCCCATGTAGAAGCGCTAAACGGGCAGATCAGTCAGCTGGAACAGGCCCGTCGTCTCCATCGACGAAGCCAGGCATTTGGCGAATACGACCGTTTTTTTGACGAAGACCAGCGGGGACGAACCATGGCGCGCTTCGAGACTCAGGCCAGCGGCACCGGCGGTCAGGGTGGGGCGAGAGGCCAGGAACGTCGATCGATCTTCGATCAACCCGATCGAAGGCGAAGTTCGGACTTCGAGAGCCCTCCTCAGGGCGATGCGGCTCCCGAGGAGCCGGAGAGCGATAGGGGCTACGATGAGGCCGAGGAGGGAGAAGACTTTTTCGACGGCAGCGATCCCTCCGCCGGTATGGGAGATGATGCCCCGGAAGCACCGGCGGATTCGGAGCCCGATGAACAATTCGGTCCGGACGAAACGGGATCGGATCCCTTCGAAGAACACACCGAGACGGTGGTCATCGAACGAGATATCGAGCCCGGTGACGCTCAGGATGTCTCCTACTTCAGCGAGCGCGCCATGGAGCGCGATCTTCACCGCCTTCTCCATGAGCGCGACGGCCTCAAAGAAAAGGCCGAGGAACTCCGCGAAAAAGCCAACGAATTGCGTCGCCGGGCCCGGGAGTCGCGCTGAAACTCCACTCCCCCCCGGTGAAACCTAGAATGGGGTTGCCTGAGAGAGGACGCGTCCCTATATTACGGCCGTTGTTGCCCTTCCTACTTGATGCCGCTGTCTCGGCGGCCGACGTTGACCCTACGGAGTTTCCATGGCGAAGAAAGAAACCAGTGATGAAGAAGAAGAGTTCTTCAAACGTGAAGATGCCGAGAAAAAGGCCCGCCTCCGACGCAAACGCCAGCTTGAGGCAGTGCGCCAGGAGGAGCGCGCCGGTATCGCCAAAGCCCTCAAGACCAACGACGCCGTCGCCGAAGAAGCGATGGGACTCGGATTCGATGCCGAAACCGCTCGGGTTCTCCCCATGGTGCCGTTGATTCAGGTCGCCTGGGCCAATGGAAGGATCAGTGGCTCCGAAAAAGATAAGGTATTGGAAAAAGCCAAAAAATTTGGCCTCACACCGGAGACACCGGCCTATAATTTCTTAACTCTCCTTCTCGATGAGCAACCGACGGGCCTTTTCTTTGATCGAGTCAATAAGGTGATCCGCCACATCGTCACCGAAGATCCCGGCGGCGAGGTCAGCGAGAACGTATTGAACTGGAGCAAAGCAGTGGCGGAATCTTCCGGCGGCTTCTTTGGACTGACCAATCCGGTCCATAAAAAAGAGCAACAGGTGCTCGATGAATTGGCCGAGATGTTCGGGGTATCGTCGGATTAGAACTGTCCGCCCATCAGAACGTAGAGGCGATCGTTTTTGGCCCAGATCCCCCCGAGGGAGAGCGTCTCCTCGGGGTCAGGACCAAAAAAGAGGTTGGCCCCCAGGGTGAGTCGAAGCCCCGGGGAAAATGCCCGCGAGAGGCTGACTCGTCCGATGAGGTCCCCGGGCGAGATGGTGGCCATTCCGCCGAGTTGAAGTTCCGTATCCCACAGGGGGGAGTGCCAGTTTAACGCTGCGGCCAGTCCGTAATATCCATCATCAAAGAGCAGAAGTTCGTCGTCCTCCTGCCCCCCTTCCCCGTCGGGAATCAACGCCCGGTGAAGCGCTGAATCTCGGGAAAATGCATGAAGCCAGAACCCCTCAAGGGTCATGGCCAGGGGGCGAATTCCATCGATGAGACGCTCGTGAGAAAGACCGAGGGCTGAGAAGACGCTGGATCGCCATACGGGGTCAAAATCAGTGGTATAAAAGACCCTTCTTGGCGAGAACGCGATATCACCACGCACCCCGATGGGCCCCAGATAACGGGCGAAATCGGCGAGCACTGTGGTGCGGCGACGGTACTCCGAGGCGAAGAGGGTTTCACCGGCTTCGGCTTTGTCGCTGAGCCGTTGGGAGATCGCAAAAGCCTCCGGATTTCGCTGAATGAAGCCCGCAAAATCAAAGTCTTCAAATACCTGTCCATCCTCGGCGATGATCACCAGAAGATCGCGCATATCGTCGTCCAGGGTCACCCAGGGGGTTCGATCCCA
>SKNI01000394.1 GCA_007120615.1 Myxococcales bacterium
ATAAGAAGACTCCCGTCAGATTGACGTCGATCACCTTTTGCCAGTTCTCCAGGGAGGACTCGGCGGTGAGACTCTGAGCACCACTGATGCACGCGTTATTGACCGCGATGTCCAGGGTGTTGAAATGCTTTACGCTCTGACGCACCAGGTTCTGTACATCGTCGGAGTTGGATACGTCGCAAGGGATGAAGATCGCCTCGAAATCCTGCTCGCGAAGGGAGGCGGCTACTTCTTCTCCGGCGGAGTCGGGAAGGTCGGAGACGACCACCTTTGCTCCTTTTTGGGCGAAAACCTCGGCGCAGGAGCGCCCGATTCCGGCGGCGGCTCCGGTGATGATTGCTACTTTTTGGTCGAGAGATTTCATGACGTCCTTATGAGTGCAGGAAAAAAGATCACCGTGATTGGCTGTAGCTCAATATGTGGTATCCAACGGCGGCCAGTCAAATCATTGTTGTCGACACCCGGTAGGTAATCAGGCTCCTACGGTGCCTTTGGCGCCGATGACATCCGTGTTATCGCTTATAGAAAAGCGCTTCCAACTTCGGCCTTTGGCGCCGAGGACATCCATGTCCTCGCCTAACAAAAAAAGCGCTTTTTTCTACGGCGATGACATGGATGTCATCGGCGCCAAACTCTGTATAGCGGTTGCAGCGGATAGCGTTCAGAAGTGCCTTTCGTCCGATGTGTCCATGGACAGACGGGGACGTCCGCGCTCCCTTTAATTATTATTGGCGGATAGGGTCGTTGTGGTAGTCTCCGGGGTAGTTCAGATTTATTTTCGACGTTCTGGAGCCAGAATATGATCCGATGGCGAGTATTTTTGGTCCTGGGAGTAGTCCTGGGATTGATGAGTTGCGACCCGTTTAATACGGGCTTTGACGACGTGGAGGAGGCCATCTTTTATGAGGCGGCCAAGAAGACCTCTGCGGTCCCCGGCGGTGAACTTCTGGTGATGAATTGGAACGCCAAATTCGGGGGTGGTCGCATCGACTTCTGGTTCGATTGCTTCGGGGATCGAGTGATCATGGAGACCGAAGAGGTCGTGGAAAATTTGGAAGGTCTGGCCCATAAGATTCGACTTGTCGATCCCGATATTCTGATGACTCAGGAGATCGATATCGAGTCCAAACGAGGCGCTTATATCGATCAGGTTCAGTGGCTTCTGGATCACACCGATTTCAACTATGCGGTCTATGCCTCGCAATGGAAGGCGGACTTTATCCCCAACCAGGGCCTGGGACGGATGGAGATGGGCAATGCCATCTTCTCCAAATACCCCATCGGGGAAGCCACGCGCATCGCGCTGCCGCTACTGGACGAGCAAGACGCGCTGACCCGCTATTTTTATTTGCGCCGAAATATCCTGACCGCCACTGTCGAGGTGCCGGGGTTTGGGGATCTGGAAGTGCTCACGATCCACGCCGATGCCTACGGCGGTGATGGAACCAAAAAGCGCCATATCGACCGGTTCAAAGAGGAGCTCGATCGCCTCGACGAGCAGGGGCAACTCTTCGTGGGTGGCGGGGATCTCAATACCTTGCCGCCGGGATCGGAGAACCAGCATGTCTTCGCCGATGCGGTGTGTGAGGATGAAGAATTTATGGCCGATGATTACCGCGACGAGGCGGACTGGCTGGTGGAGTATTACCGGGATTATCAGCCGGCGATTCCGCTGGAGGATTATCAGGCCAACAATGAGCCCTATTTTTCCCATTTTTTATCTGAAGATGTCTTCTGGAATCGAAAACTCGACTATCTCTTCACCAATGGAGAGTTTGTCGAGGGTTCGGGGCTGACCCATCAGGATGAATCGAGCGGTGGAGTGGACACCATGGCGCTCTCCGATCATGCGCCGCTTTCGGTGCGAATTCGCCTGGAGGCCCCGTGATGACATATAGAGTTCTGATTCTGGTACTTGTCGGAGTTTTGTTGTCGGCCGCGACTGCTTCGGCGGAGCCGGCAACTGAGGAAACGACAACAGAGCAGCCGGCCACCGACGAGGTGACGGATGCCTCGGAGCATCGAGAATTTGTCGCGGCCACCGCATTCGTGATGGACGAGGGCCGCTGGGAGGTGGGGCTCTTCGGACCTCTTCGCTACGGCCTCACGGACCGGGTGGAGTTGTCGGCCCACCCGCTGTGGTTCTTTGTGGCGCCTAATCTTCGGGCGAAAGTGGGCTGGACGAATGAGGGCGACACCCGGGTGGCCACGGTTCATTCGGTGACTTATCCCACGCCCTTACTTCGCCTCTTAGCCATGGAGGGAGCAGGAGGAGTATTGCCACCGGATCGATCCGTTCCCCATATTTTTTCGATTCGAAATGAAGTGGTCATCAGCCAGGCGTTCGAAGAGCATATTCTGACAGGCTCCGCCGGACTGCAGGTGGCTCCCAGGGTGGGAGAGTCCCAGCTCATCTCGATCGACCTACCCGTAGTTTATCCCCGAACGGCGGCCTATTTTACGCAGGTTACGGCGCTGGGCGGCGTTTCTATGCAGGGGCCCATTACGGACTCTCTGGGCTATCAGACGGGAGCCCGCGTTTTCGTCTATCCCGGAGCGGAGGGCTCGTTTGCCGCGGAGTACGACGCCCGGCTGCGGTGGAGGTCGTCGGGCTCCTGGATGGTTCAAGCCGGGGTCCTGGGGTCGCTGGCCGGATACCCCTTTGGGTTGGGGGCGAATTTGTTGCCGGTGGGTGACATCATGTGGGCATTCTGAGGGGAGAGAGGTGAGAGAGCAGGTCAAGGGCAAGGGAAATCGCAGAGGGGCAGAGGAACGCAGAGACGCAGAGAAAGGGCAAAATAAGGTTGGGTGGTCGATGATCGTGACGGTGATCGAAAATCGAAAGCGCGGCAGTCCTTAAGTTCTCCCTCATTACCTTGCCCTTC
>SKNI01000665.1 GCA_007120615.1 Myxococcales bacterium
AAAAATAAGAAGCGCTCCTGGATCATGAAAAAAGCTCCAAAGGTGAGGAAAAACGCCGCGGCGATGGCGACTGCTGTAAATCGGACCATGTCGAACTCCCTCTCATTCCGGTTGATTCGGCGAAGGACTCTTTCATCAGGCGTAAGAGTAGGAGGTCCAACGGTAGTGGTCAAAGCTGGAGCGCGCTCCGAGGCATACGGAAGTTTTTATGTACCCCTTCGATCGTGTTCACATTCAGAACTGGCGAGCGATTGTCATAATTCGGCGCAGTCAGGAGAATATCATGAAAGAGAACGTGGGAACCATCGATCGAATCGCGCGCAGCATCATCGGACCGACGCTGATGGTGGTCGGCTACAAAAGACTTGGTGGCGACCGCGGAGAGCTGGCCGGACTCGCCACCATCGTCGCCGGGGCGGCGCTTGTGGAGAGTGCCATTACACGGGTCTGCCCGCTCAACGCCCTCTTCGGGATCGACACCCGGCGTAAAGAGCGGGCGGTGCGAGACTTCAACCTCGACCAGGAGAAGATCCTGGAGCGAATGCCCAATTATTGAAGTCGGGAGCGCGGAGGTCCCCGTGCGCTCAACAAGAAAAGCACTTTTTCATTCAGGCGGACGGGGGGACGTCTTCGCGTCCGGGGTTGTCCAAAGGATGAGGATCTTATTTATTAGCAGTGGTTGAGGAATGCCTGAGTAAGGGTCTTTAAAGAGTGGATGTTTTCCGATGGAATTGATGGAGGAGTTTAGTTCACCGCTGGTGCTGCTCTCGGCGCTGCCCTGGGTGCTGCTATTTGCCTGGGTGTCGCGCCGGCTCGTGGGGGCCAGGCATCTCTCGGTGAAGATGGCCCTGGGAACGGGAGTGGTGGGGTATGCAGCCGGACTTATCCTGGCCTTTACCATCTCCGGAGGGATCGAAGAGCCTGGTTTTGTGTTGGGCGGTACGATCTTTACGATCACCTTTACGATGGTCGCGATTGTGGCGCTGGAATTGATGTCCAGGCGCCGACCGGCCTCGATATCCGCGATGCGCTGGAGAAGTTCCCGCAAATCTACATCCACCGGGTGTGGACGGAGCATTCCACCGGGCGCCTCTTAGTCATGGAGCGTCTCCAGGGAACAAGTGTGGGCAAACTTACGGAGCAGTCGCAAAGCCTTGATGAAGCTCAACGCAACTCATTGGCCGATGCACTCCTTCGCGCCGAATTAGAATCGATGCTCTCGGGAAAGCGCTTTCACGCCGACCCCCATCCGGGCAACGTATTCTTATTGGACGATGGACGCCTTGGACTTTTGGACTTCGGCGCCACCGGCCGACTTGATGCCTTTGAGCGAGCATCGGTAAGCGCCATCTTGGCCGCGTTTCGCGAGGGCGATCCAACTCTGTTGCGAGAGGCTGTCTTTGAGGTCGCCGAGCTTCGTCGGGACGTCAATACAGGGGCCCTCGATCGAGGGTTGGCCCGCTTTATGGCCCAGCATCTCGAGGGGGGAGCGGCGCCGGATGCCGCGGCGTTGAGCGAATTGCTTCGGATCTTTGGTACCTACGGTATCGCCCTACCCCCGAGCACCACCACGATGTTTCGTGCGCTGGTGACCCTTGAGGGAACGCTAAATACATTGGTCCCCGGCTATAAAGTCGTGGAAGCAGCAGAGCGAATGGGCAAAAATCTGGCCACAGACGTATTCTTGTCGGGTTCGATCAAGGAAGTGACCCGGGAGGAGTTGCTCAAATTGGTGCCACTCCTTCGTCGCGCTCCTCGTCACCTCGATCGAATCGCCACCTTGATCGAGCAGGGAGAGATTCGAGGGCGGGTCAGCCTCTTCGCTGACTATGAGGATGTCAAGATCGTCAGGGGGCTGGTCAACCGAGTGGTGTTGGGGTTGACCGCCTGCGCTCTCGGTGTGGCGTCGGCGATCTTGCTGGGGACCGACGGCGGCCCGCTGATAAGCCCGACTCTCTCGCTTATCCACCTGCTGGGCTATATCGGGCTGGCCGCGGGAGCGGTGCTGATCCTGCGGGTGGTATTGGCCGTATTGCGCGAAGAGCAATCTGACCGTCGGTGAGGTTGCAGAAATTCAAAGGGTTGTTTGTGTGGCCTTAGATCTTATTCTCTGAAGCCGAAGTGAAAACTTAAGGCTAAGGAGGCCCGCCATGACCATGAAAGAAGAAGAGAACCGACTTCGACCCCCGGCCGCCGAGCGACTGGCCGCCGATGAAGAATGCTTCGATCTGCCCGTCCTCGCCGAAGAGCTCCGGGAGGAGGATCACTCGGCGGTCCGCGGACATCGTCAGATGACGATCTTCAAAAAAGGGCCGGTGACGATGGTGCTCTTTGCCTTCGACGCCGACAGCGAACTCAAAGAGCACGCCGCCAATGGGATCGTGACGATTCAATGTGTGGCCGGAAGTCTGATGGTCGGCACCGCCCAAGACGAATACGAGTTGCACGCCGGTCAGGTGGTCGCTCTCGCTCCAAAGATTCGGCACAACGTCAAGGCCCTGAAGCGAAGCACGATGTTGTTGACCGTGCATCGAGCATAGCAGGCGGAGTGCTGCCCAGAACCGCCATTCGAACGGCGGAGGCGACCTTCTCGAGAGCCCGGGATATTCGATGGTCACCCGCAGACGGGGAGACTCTACGGGAGGAAGAAGATCTACTCTGATTCGGCTCCTTCCCCTGTTCATTGTCGGACGTAGCCAACCTCGCCACCTGCCATCCGGTCAGGGTTGCCCCTTCTGGATTCCAGGGACCGAAAAAAACTAAACCAGAATTACTCCGAAACCCGGAGTTTGTGCTTTGTGAGGTCGGCGTCTGCCCGCTTTTCCTCTCTCCAGGTAGCGATGCTGGCTGTCGATCGGAAAAACGAACATCCATCCAACCTC
>SKNI01000313.1 GCA_007120615.1 Myxococcales bacterium
CGGGAAGGCTCGTCCCCGTCCAGTGTAGGGTCCCCGTTCGGTAGGCGTTGACCACGGCGTTGGTGTCATCGATGATTCGAACCCGGGCCTTATCGATCGCAACGTTTTCAGCGTCCCAATAATGCTCGTTCTTCTCCAAAATCATATCCCGCTGGGGACGATAGTCGGCCAGCTTATAGGGTCCATTGCTCACGATATGGTGTGGACGCGTCCAACGAGTGCCGTGCTCTTCCACGAGATCAACGTGGACCGGGAAAAATGTATAAAACGCCACCAACTCCGGAAAATAAGGGGTCGGCTGGGTCAACGTCACCTCCAAGGTTCGGTCGTCGACCACGTTTATCCCCACCTGATCCCAATCATCGAGGTCGCCCTGGGAATATTCTCGGCCATTTTCGAATATCCACAAGAGCTGAACATAGTCCCCGGGAAAGTCCGGCGTCAGCACTCGCTTCCAGGATCTTTCGAAATCACGGGCAGTTACAGGTTCCCCATTGGACCACCGGGCATTCTCTCGAAGATGAAAAGTATAGGTCAATCCATCGTCGCTGATATCAAAGGACTCCGCCACCCCTGGGACCACCACTTTTGTGGGGTCCTCCAGGTTCTCGGTAGACGGTCCGGGCATCATCAGACCCTCAAAGATGTTGAAGGCAATGCGCCCTTCCGGGGCCCCGCTCATGCGACTGGGGTCCAGCGTCTGGGGGTCTGCTGCTACGGCAAAGGTGAAGACGTCCGTGTTGAAACCGGCCACGAAGTCTTCTCCGGCTCCGCTTCGTTGACAGCCCGTAACCAGAAGCACTCCCACCAGAGCCAGAACGCCGGCCGTGGTGGCCGCGCGAGTCCACCGGATTGGTGCCATCATAACGCCTCGTACTCAAAAGATTTACGTCGAAAAATTCGCTTCCATCACGGAAGCAGTCGTTTGTAACGAGAAACTCGGCCGGGTGTCAATCTGAGGCCGCATTCTCAAAGGCCACCACCGGGTGAACTGCCGGCCTTTGCTCTGATACCCGCAGGTGGTAAGAACTCCGCCATAGTCAACGAATATTTTCACGCCTTATACCTATTGAAGGAGCACTCCAATGAGTCAGACTCTCCCGGCCCGCCATCCCAGATTTTGGGTGGCCGCCTTCATCGCCATCGCTGCCATCACGCTGTGGCAACTCCCCGGCGCTTTCGCACAGGATATGCGCGATATCATTCATTATGAGGCCTTAGATAACGGCCTCGAGGTGATCGTCATCCCCGACTCCTCCGTCCCCATCGTCACCATCGAACTCACCGTCAAAAACGGCGCCTATACCGAAACCGAGGAACTCAACGGCCTGAGCCACCTCTATGAGCATATGTTCTTTAAGGGAAATGCCGTCATTCCCAACCAGGAGGCCTACCTTCAGCGAATGCGGGAGCTCGGCATCGTGTTCAACGGCACCACCAGCACGGAGCGGGTCAACTACTTCTTCACCCTCCCCACCGACAACCTGGCGGAAGGCCTGGAGTTTATGTACGACGCCACCGTCTCCCCACTCTTTAGCGAAGAGGAGTTCGAGGCCGAAAAACAGGTCGTCTTGGGAGAAGCCGACCGAGCCGAGTCCAATCCCTATTATTGGCTTCGAAAAGGGATCAACGACCTGCTCTGGTACGAATATCCGGCTCGAAAAGACCCCCTCGGGGCCCGAGAGACCGTTCTGGCCGCCACCATCGAGCAGATGGAGTGGATGAAAGAGCATTATTACGTGCCCAATAACTCCGTGATTCTGGTCGCCGGCGATGTGGAGCCCGAAGCCGCCGTCGCCGCCGTCAACGCCCAATTTGGCCAGTGGGAGCCCGGCGAAGACCCCTTCGAGACCTACCCGGTCCCCGAACACCCGCCCCTGGAAGAGTCGGCCTTTACCATCGTCGAAGAGAGCGTTCAGGTGCCCGCTTTTCAGATCGCCTGGCACGGCCCCAGCGTCGATGAAGACCCGGAGGCCACCCACGCCGCCGACGTGCTGCTGTACATCCTGCGCCAGTCGGGCAGCCAGTTTCAGCAAAATTTGGTTGAGAGCCGGCTCGCCTTGAGCGCCTCCAAAAGCTACTACACCCAGCGCCACATCGGGCCCATCTCCGTGACCGTGCGCACCGGGCCCGACAACCTGCGCGACGCGATCCGCGAGACGCTGCGCGAGGTCTACCAGCTCGCCGACCCCGACTACTTCACCGATGAAGAGCTGGAGGCGGCGAAGACGATCCTGACGGTCAACGAAACCTACAACCGCGAGAAGACCAGCGACTTCATCCACAGCCTCAGCTTCTGGTGGGCCGTCTCCGGGCTCGACTACTACCTCGACTTCAACGAGGACATCCGCGGTGTCACCCAGGAAGACATCGCCGATTACGTCGAAGAGTACATCCTGGACGAACACTTCGTGCTCGGCGTGATGCTCTCCGAAGAGCAGCGAGAGCAGCTCGAACTGACCGAAGAAGAGCTCGCCGAGCTTGTCGATGAAGTGCTCGAAGAGATTGAACAAGAAGACGACGAACCGACTGCCCACAACGACAGCGACGACGAGGGCCGACGATGAGCATCTTTCGTAACCTGATTGCACTGGCAACGATTTGCGCCGTCGGCTTCGGATGCGCTCCCACTCCCGACGAGCCCGACGAAGAACTGACCGAGACGCCCGATGACGCCCCGGCCGTCGAAAAGACGGGCCAGGAAGGCGATATCACCTCCTATCGCGTCGGTGAGGTCGACGTCGTTCACATGCCCACTCCCGCCAACGAGGTCGTCGCCGCCCGGCTCTATCTGCGAGGTGGCACCGCCATGTTGGACGAGTCGACCCAGGGGCTGGAGCGACTCGCGCTGGCCACGGCGACCCGCGGTGGCACCGAGTC
>SKNI01000029.1 GCA_007120615.1 Myxococcales bacterium
CGGCTTCGGACGTAATGACAGGAGAGCACTTCCGGGAACTCCTCGGCGACTCTTCGGATGGTGTCGGCGTCTAAGAGGGCGGCGTCGACGAGGACGTCCATTCCGTTCTTGAGGACCCGGTAGGCAGTCATTCCGATAAAGATCATCACCGTGAGGGCAGCGAATACGTCTCCTGCCGGAAACCCGAAGGAAACCAGGGCCATGCCGCCCAAAACGGCCAGTCCGGCCAGGGCGTCGGAGAAGGTGTGGTCGGCGTCGGCTTTGAGGATCATGGAGTTGTACTTCTTACCGGCGTGGCGCTCGAAGATGCTGATCGAGAGGCTCGAGGCGATGGCGACGAGAACGACGATATAGGCCATGACCGTGATCCGCGGCTCTTCCTGACCGAGAGCGGCCTGCCAGACGCCTCGGCCGACCTCCAATAGACCCAGTAAAATCATGATGCCGATGGCCAGGCTTGCGGCTACCTCCAGCTTCTGGTGGCCGTAGGGATGCTCCGGATCGGGCGGCTTCAGTGCCAGCCCCAGGGCGACAAGGCCGATGATATTGGAGAGGGCGTCGAAGAGGGTGTGAAATCCGTCGGCCTGGAGGCTGACGATATTGGCGTGGTAGCCGAAGCCCAATTTCAGCGTCGCCACCAGCACGTGCACCGTAAGGGTGACCAAGAGCACCCGGCGAACGGCGGTGTGATTGGAATGGTTTTGGTCGAAATGGGTCGTCGTGGGCACTTCGATCGGCCTTTATTCAATATTCGTCTAGAGAAGGTCCAGTCGGTCTTTATCACGCAGAAGAGCTACCAATTCCTTGACGCGCTGGGCGCGCTCTCGGGGAAGCACCAGCAGGGCATCGGGGGTGTCGACGATGATCAGATCTTGAAGACCGCTTGCGGCGATGAGGCGCGATGACCCGCGAGAGAAGAGGACACATCGGTCACATTCGTCGACCAGGGCGTCGGCAGCGACGATATTTTCTCGGTCGTCGGTGTCGATGACCTCGTGGAGCGCCCCCCAGTGTCCCACATCGGACCATCGAAAGAGAGCGGGGATAACCTCAACCCTCTCAGCGCCTTCCATCACGGCGTAATCGATGGAGATGGAGGCGACCTCGGTGAAGAGCTCGCCAATCGTCGGGGAAGTGGGGTCGGTGGTGAAACAGTTGCGGATGGCGTCGAATTTCTCGGAGAGCTCCGGTTGTTGACGGCGAAGCTCGGCCCACAGGGTCGAGGGGCAAAAAATAAAGATCCCCGAGTTCCACAGATAGCGCCCGGCCTTGAGATATTCGAGAGCGAGGGGGGCGTCTGGCTTTTCGATAAATGCTTCTACAGGGTGAGCCTCGGGAGCGCTGCCGCCGGTGAGCTCTCGGGTGCATTCAATATAGCCGTAGCCGGTCTCAGGGCGACTCGGAGGGATTCCAAGGGTGACGATGGCGCCTTCTGTGGCGCGGTGGGCGGCGAGGGTCAGGCATTGCTCAAAGCCTTTTTGGCCGGCGATGAAATGATCGGCCGGGAAGAAGGCTACCGGCTCATCCCCGTAGAGGGCCTCCAGGTGAGCGGTTGCCAGCGCGATGGCCGGACCCGTATTGCGAGCGACGGGCTCTTCGATGAACTCCAGTTTGGCGTCGGTTTTCAAAACGTCGAGGGTGGGCTCTACGAGGTCCGGTCGGCATACGACGAAAACGGGACGCTCTTTGGTGGTCATCGGGCCCAGTCGCAGGATCGTCTCTTCGATCATGGAGCTATGATCGCCCAGAATGGAGAGCAATTGCTTGGGCTCGTCGCGGCGGCTCAAGGGCCAGAACCGCGTTCCCGAACCGCCGGCCAGAATTACGGGGATCATAGGTGCGCCTCACTACAAAAAATCTACTGCTTCCCGAAGGGCTGCTTTGCGGGCGCAGACTATTATAAAGTTCAAGAAGAACAAAAGGCCAGAAATCCGCAAGGACTTCTGGCCTCAATCCTATCCTCTACAGACTCAGAGTTCGTGGACGATGGGAATGACCACGGGACGTCGGTCGATGGTCTTTCGGATGTAGCGCCGCACCTGGGTGCGGATGGCTTCCTTGACCTCCGAGATGTCTCGGCGGGCGTCGGGTCCGAGTTGTTCCACACCATTCATCGCCGACTGGGCAGCGCGGGTGAGGATGTCTTCGCCGTCGGCCGGGCCAACCACCCCGCGCTGGAGAAGCTCGGGCGGTTCGGTGAGCTCGCCATTTTCGCGGTCCAGGACTGCAAAAGCGACGATGATACCGGCGTTGGCCAGCTTGCGGCGGTCTCGAAGCTGAAAGTCTTCCGGGTCGCCGACATTTCTTCCGTCGACCAGTAGACGTCCGTGATGCACGCGACCGACGATGGCAGCTCGCTCGCTGGTGATCTCGAGAACGTCGCCGTTTTCGATGACCAGGGAGTCCTCAATACCCACCTCTTTTCCGAGCTGGGCCTGCTTTTGCCGCATTCGGTACTCGCCGTGGACCGGAACCAGGTACTTCGGGCGGGTGAGGTTCATCATCAGCTTCATCTCCTCCTGCTTGCCGTGCCCGGAGGAGTGAATCCGCTTTTCATTAGCAGTGATGACCGTGGCGCCTCGCTTGAGGAGGTTGTTGATCATGGAGTTGATGCCGTATTCGTTGCCCGGAATCTTTCGAGCGCTGAGGACGACGGTGTCGGTGTTCTGAATGGTGATATTTCGGTGGTCCCCAAGGGCCATGCGAGCCAGCGAGGAGCGGGGCTCGGCCTGACTTCCCGTGGAGATGATCAACAATTCTTCGTCTTTATAATTGTCGATCTCGTGGGGCTTGATCATCACGTCATCCGGAGGCATCGGGAAAAACCCGAGGTCTCTGGCGATATTGCTATTCTTGACGAGACTGGTGCCCATTAG
>SKNI01000460.1 GCA_007120615.1 Myxococcales bacterium
AGGAAGCTTCTACATTGCTGCCGGAGAGGAATTTGAAGATGGTCCGTCCGATCTTTACCTGATCGCCGTCGCGCAGGCTGCGCTCGTCTACGGGCTTGTCGTTGACGTAGGTTCCGTTGGTGGATTTGAGATCGCGGATCAAGATCATATCGCCGTCATTTTCGATGACGGCGTGATTTCGAGAGATCGAGTCCTCGTCGATCTGGATATCCACCTTGCTGGAACGACCGATAATCGTCTGATTCTGAGCCAGACTATATTTCTTGCCCAGGTCCACCCCGTTGATTACGACAAGGCACGCATCTCTGGAAGATGACGCCTTTGGCGGCATCGGCCTGATGACCGTGATGACTGTATTGTCCTTTGCCATGTTCGCCTTCTTCATCTCCGAACCCCCACGGCGGATCAGAGCCCGTAGAACCGCGGCGACGGCCTTGACAGGCTAGTACAACTCATAATCGAAGGGGCTTTCCTAACACGTATTAAAACAAAGTCCCACAGAGATTGCAAAGCATTCTCCGCAAAACCACACACTTCGTCATTTTATAGACCATCGCCACTGTCCATCACCACCTTCACTGGCGCGGACTTTATCGGCCAGAGCGGCATGGTCCTCTCGTCCTAAGAGTCCGTGGGCGATCTTCTTACCCAACTCCACGCCCGGCTGATCAAAGGCGTTGATGTCCAGCAACTCGCCGGCCACAGCCGTAATCATTTGCCAGCTAAAGAGAAAGGCTCCTACCGATTCGGCATCGATTCGTTGAAATCTCCAGCTCGACGTAGGTCGGCCGGCATCTCGCAGGGCACTGCGAGTTCCTTCGAGCTCCGCCGCGAAGATCTCGCTGAGGTCTTTTCCCTGAAGGTGCTGCAAGGCCTCGGGCATGGGCGGAGATGAGGGAATTTTGCGATCGCGATCAAATGACTGGACTTCCAGAAAACTGATATGCTTATTTTTCGGCCCCTCCATATAGAGTTGGACCTGGCTATGCTGATCGATGACCCCGACGGCCTTGATCGGGGTGATCCCCACGTGGACCTTCTCGCCCTTGCGGTTGACCGCTTTGCCCAGGCTCTCACCCCAGAGCTGAGCAAACCAATCTACCAGCCCTTCCAGGCGATCGGAGTAGGTCATCATCACCAACTGATCGAAGCCTTTATCGGCGAGAGCGACGTGCTCCGCCGCACAGACACCCCAGAAGTTTACCGCCTCTTTGGGAGTTTTGCTTTGATCTCGAGCCTTTCTGGCGCCGGATAGAAGTTCTTTGATGGGGTAGCCGGCCAACGCCAGCGGCACCAGACCGACGGCGGTCAAAACACTGAAGCGTCCGCCCACATTTGGCGGCACCTCAAAGTCGTCCCAGCCATATTGATCGACCATCTTGCGCAATTCTCCCCTTTCGGGGTCGGTGATGGCAACAAAATGACGACCCGCCTCGGCGGCTCCGACGGCCTTCTCAATGATTTCTCGAGCGAGCCAGAACTGACTCATCGTCTCGATGGTCGTTCCGCTCTTGGTGATCACCACCACGAGAGTGGTCTTCGGGTCGAGGGAAGCGAAGAGCCGGTCCACCGTTTCGGGATCGAGATTCTCAGCAAAATGGGTTCGCAACCCTCGAAGGTTCTCGGAGCGGGCTGATTTCAATATCGCTCTCACCCCCAGACTGGAGCCTCCGATTCCAATTACGACTTGGTCGGTCCACTCTTCCCGTAATTTTTGCTCCGCCCACCGTGTAATGGGTTCTGGATCCGTATCGGGAAGATCCGCAAACCCTAACTCTCCAGAATCAAAGCGATCCTGGAGATCGTCGATAGCCTTCTCCAATCCCTGTTGATCGGGAAGGTCGGATTTTTGCAGGAGGTCGCCGGTGTATAGTCCCCTTCTATCGTACTCGAGCATAAACTCCCTTTTCATTTTGGTTTTCTGCCCCGCTGGGCAGAAAAGAATCAGAAATTTCTAAAAAATCTATGACTTCAGCGCCCACTCCAGCGAATCGGCTACGCGATCAATTGCATCTCGATCGACCATCTCCGTGGTGGCCACCAGAAGGTAATTGGCCCACTTCGGGTTGATGCTTCCCAGATCGAATCCGGGGATCACATCCCGGGTAAGGCATCGATCGATCGTCTCCCGTGCAGAGACGGGCAATTCCAGGACGAATTCATTAAAAAACGGTGCATCAAATGCCTGTTTCCCCAATCCCTGACTCTCAAAGAGGTCCAGCGCGTAACGGGATCGGGCCATATTGAGGTCCGCGAGATTTCTAAACCCTTCTTTCCCCATAAGACTCAGATAAATCGCAGCTGCCAGCGCCATCAATCCCTGATTTGTGCAGATATTGCTGGTCGCACGTTCCCGCCGAATGTGCTGCTCCCTGGTGGAGAGGGTTAAGACGTAGCCTTCTCGCCCCTCGGAGTCTACGGTCTGTCCGGCGAGGCGACCGGGCATAGCCCGCAGCTGCTTTTTTCGACCGGCGAAGATTCCAAGAGACGGCCCACCGAATGCCTGCCCGACCCCAAACCCCATCGCCTCTCCCGCACAGATATCGACCCCAAAATCTCCCGGCGGACGACTCAGCGCGAAGGCATGAGGCTCATTGAAGGTCGCGACGACGAGAATTTTATGTTCCTTCGCCCAGTCCACCAATTCCTGTGGGTTCTCAAGGACTCCCAAAAAGTTGGGGGTCTGAAAGACAATGCAGGCCACCTCTTTGGGGTTCTCGATCCGAGCCTTTAGGTCCTCCAGATCGAATCGCCCGGTATCGTCATCGATTCCAAATTCCCGGTACACGTCCTCCTGCCACCGAAGGTAGGTTTGCATCACCTTTCGGTAATCGGGGTGAACACTTTCGGCGACCCAGACATTTTTTCGGCGGCTGCTTCGCTGGGCCATCAATGCCGCTTCCGCCACTGCGTGAGCGCCGTCGTACATCGAAGCGTTGGCGATGGGCATGCCCACCACTTCGGCGACCATCGATTGAAATTCGAAGATCGCCTTTGTGGTTCCCTGGCTGATCTCCGGTTGATAGGGAGTATAAGAGGTCAGAAACTCAGCCCGAAGAAGCAGCTGATTGAGCGCTTGAGGTACGACGTGGTCGTAACACCCGGCCCCCAACAAAGAGGTGATCCCGTCGGGAGACACCCTATTTTTGGCGGCCAATTCTCCCAGGTGACGCTGAAGAGCGATCTCACTCATCGGGTCGGGAAGCTCCATCTGCGCTGCTTTCTGACGCAGGTGCTCGGGGATCGCCTCAAATAAATCATCGATGGACTCGGCGCCGATGGCCTCGAGCATCGAAGCGATTTCTTCTTCGGTATGGGGAAGATAGCGCATGCTGCTTACTCTCCATCGTGAAGAAAAGACTCGTACCCTTCGGCGTTCATCAATTCTTCGAGTTCATCGGGGTTACTCATCCGAATTCGGACAATCCACCCGGTGTCATAAGGACTCTCGTTGACCAGTTCAGGAGCGTCTTCGAGTTCGTCGTTGATGGCGACGATTTCGCCGGAAACGGGAGCATAAATATCAGACACGGTCTTCACACTCTCCACGACGCCCAGATCGTCGCCTTTTTGGAATTCGTCGCCCTCGGCGGGCAGTTCCACAAAGACGATATCACCGAGCGCATCCTGGGCATGGTAACTGATTCCCATCGTCACCGTGCCGTCGCCCTCATCGTGGGCCCACTCATGATCGCGAGAAAAACGAAAATCTTCCGGGGTATCCATATCCACTCCTGGAAAAACCACTACAGGGTCGTAAACTGGTAAAATTCTTTAACGGCTGCGCTTATAAAATGGTGGATCGACAATCCGGGCGGCCACGGAACGGCCGCGGATCTGAATCTCCACATTCTCAACTTCCTCATAACCTTTGTCGATGTATCCCAGTCCGATGCTGGCTTCAAGGGTCGGGCTATAAGAACCACTGGTCAATTCACCGATCGGAGCCCCGTCGAGCTCGATGGGATACCCCGGACGGAGCACCCCGCGGCCTTCCAGGACCATCCCTCGAAAGCGCCGTTGGACGCCTTTCTTCTTGATACGCTCCAGGGCCTCACGACCCACAAAATCTCCTTTGAGATCGAATTTCACGACCCAGCCAAGCCCCGCTTCCAACGGATTGGTATTCTCGTCGATATCTTGCCCGTGGAGCATCAATCCCGCTTCCAGTCTCAGGGTATCTCTGCACCCGAGCCCGCATAAGGTTAACCCGCGATCCTGATAGTCCAGAAGAGCGCCGAAAACGGCGTCGCCCCCTTCGACGGGTAGATATAATTCGAACCCGTCTTCTCCGGTATATCCAGTGCGGGCGATGAGGGTTTCTACTCCGGCGACTTTTCCGGACACCGAACGAAAGAATTTCACCGATCCCAGATCCACATCGGTCAACTCGGCGAGGATGGACTCGGCCTTCGGTCCCTGAAGGGCTAGTTGCACCGTATTATCGGAGATATCTCCCACTGCCGCATCACCGCGCAGGCAGGTCTCAATATGAGAGAGATCTCGGTGGCGATTGGCGGCATTGACGCAGAGAAGGATATGGTCTTTGGCGAGTCGATAGATCACGAGATCATCGACGATCCCCCCATCTTCGTTACACATCATCGTATAGAGCGCCTTTCCGTCGACCAGCCGTTTCATATCGTTGGTGATCAACCGATTGACCGCTTCGATGGCTCCCGGACCACGGACCTCGACCTGGCCCATATGACTTACGTCAAAGAGCCCTGCACCCTCTCGAACGGCGAGGTGTTCGTCTTTAATTTTGGTATATTTTACAGGCATGGAGTAGCCCGCAAACGGTACCATTCGGGCTCCGGCTTGTACGTGAAAATCATGGAGCGAAACTTTTTTCAGCTCATCATCAGTCATAATTTTTCCCTCTCGGAAATAGTGGGTAGAGCTCGGGATCGGTCTTCAGACGCCCCGGGACATAGAAGAGTGACCCCGAGTCCCCGGGTGGTCTCAAAGCGCAGATCGGCCTCGGCCGCCGGGATCACATGTCCCTTCCGGACGACATATCCCTCCTGAATACAGGTCGCGCGAATCGTATTCTCCATCAACGTGGCCACCGTCATGGGCCCCACACCGCCGGGAACCGGGGTGATGAATGACGCTTTTTCTTTTGCTGAGTCAAACTCGACATCACCCACAAGACCTCCGTCTTTGCGGCTGATTCCTACATCGATCACGACCGCGCCTTCTTTGATCCAGGCTCCAGCAATCAGTTCCGGGACCCCTGTGGCTACGACCACAATATCGGCGCGGCGCACTGCTTTCTCGAGATCAGCGGTGTGGCGATGGCAGAGGGTTACCGTCGCATTGGCTCGCGTAAGCATCAGGGCCATCGGACGTCCCACAATGACACTGCGGCCGATGACGACGGCCTCTTTGCCCGTAAAACCGATTTCCGCTGTCTGGAGCATCGTCAGAATTCCGGTGGGCGTACAGGGCTCCAGAAGCGAGCGACCGGCCATCAAATTTCCGAGATTTACAGGGTGGAACCCATCGACGTCTTTTATCGGTTCAATATTCAGCAGCGCCTCGGCTCCATCCATCCCCTCGGGAAGAGGTAATTGTAAGAGGATCCCGTGAACCCGGCGATCTCGATTGAGCTTTTTCAACAACCCCAGAACCTCTGGGTAGCGAACGTCGGCTGGGAGATGATGATGCTCCCCGACGATCCCCACCTTCTCGCAGGCCCGAACTTTATGCCGGATATAAATCGAACTCGCCGGATCTCCACCGACCTGAACGACCGCCAGAGTTGGCTGAATCTTGAGATCGGCAAATTGACCTGCCAATTCTCCAAGCTGCTCGAGGCGGGCATTGGCGATGGCTTTCCCGTCCAAAACCTTTGGGGCCGCCTTTTGCTGGGCTTCGCAAAGGGGAGCTGGATTCCAGTCGATGATCACGATGGACCTCGGTACAAGTATTGATTCAATGCGCAGCGCACTATAAGCACGACCGCCCTGAGGTGTCTACGCCTTCCTTCGCAACCACCGGGTCCAGCGAGACACTTTTTGTCGATTATCGGCGACCCAGCGGTAGACCCATTCGGTGATCGGGCGAAATCCGGGCACGAATCGATAGCACCACCATCCCAGGGAATATCGACGCCGCAACGCCAGGGCCCGAAAGACTGCAGCGGCGCCTCGAAAGACATCTCCCTCGGAGTCTACCAGGTGGATCTCTTCTTCCAGATCTTGAATGGCCAGTTGCGCCGGGCGGCCCCTGTTATCCTGCAGAGCGACGATATGAAGGTGGGGGCTTAATTTCTCCGCCCACCGATGCGCCCAGTAGGTACAAAAGCCGCAGTCCCCATCGTAAATCATCAACGGCCGCTGGTTATTTCCTGGCCCTCGCTCGGTCATAGGAGTTGGCCCTGTCGCTCAGTGTTCGATTCCGTCGGTGACCAGCATTTTGCCGGCCAGGCTCTCACTGATGGTAACCTCATCACCGTTGACGGAAAGAAACATCTGGCCATCAAAGCTCAGGATCTCTTTGACCTCCAGACTCGCGCCCGGCCGCAGTCCGATTCGATCCAGATAACGCAATACTTCGGGAGTCTGATCCAGGACTCGCTCTACTTTCAGGACCATCCCCTCTTTTGCATCATTGAGATTCATCATCTCCCGGCGGTGCAACTCCCCGGAAGCCGTCGGTATTGGATCACCGTGGGGATCGAAGCGAGGAGAGCCCAGAAAGGAATCGATACGCTCCACGAGTTTATCACTGACGGCGTGCTCCAGACGCTCGGCCTCGGCATGTACTTCATCCCAGGGATACCCGAGTGTCTGCACCAGAAAGACCTCGATGAGCCGATGATTTCGGATCACCCGAAGGGCCATTCTTCGACCTTCCTCGGTCAATATCACCCCGCGATAAGGCTCATAGTCCACCAGCCGGTCCTGAGCCAATGACTTGATCATGCCCGAGACCGACGGAAGGGAGACATTTAGCTCCTCGGCGATCTCTTTGGTCTTGACCCTGTGGCCCTTTTCCCCCTGATACGAATAAATCGCTTTGAGGTAATTCTCGACTGAGATCGTCGGCATCTACGGGCCCTTTCAGCGGTGATTCAGTCTTACGGGATACCAATCGCGGAGCACAAGAGCTAGCAAAACTCGGCCGCCGGAACAAGATCGGGTTTTGTTATGCCTCCCGGCGACTACGGGTTCGCCACATTCCAACGACCCGTCCGTGGCGAGGAGCGAATAAAAAAGCCAAGAGATACAGCGCTCCCCCGACGACCACGATGGCTCCAGCGGCGGAGGTGTTGATGGCGATGGCCAGGTACAGTCCGACCCAACAGGAGACGATCGCGTGAACGATACTCCAGGCGATCATGGTCACCAACCTATCGGCCAACAGGTGAGCGGTGGCGGCGGGCACGATGATCAGGGCGATCACCAAAATGGCGCCCACCGCTTCGAAGCCGGCCACGGCGGTAACGGTGACTGCCGTCATCAGTCCATAATTGACGGCCACCACCGGAATTCCGACGGCTGCCGCAAATCGAGGGTCAAAGCTGCTCGCTGTGAGCCATCGATAAAAGATCGCGACCAACCCCAGCACCACAGGAACGACGGTCAACACCAGCCACAATGCCCGGTCACTAATCCCCAGAACGTCGCCGAAGATCAAACAATGGGTGTCGATATGAGCGTCGCGGACCACGGTGGATAATAAGATCACCCCCAGCGCAAAAAACGACGTAAATACAATACCGATGGCCGCATCGGATCGAATATTGGGTCGTCTAGAGAGCGTCTCAATGGAACCCGCAGCCAACAGCCCGACCACCACTGCCCCGGCCAACATCACCGGCCCATCAAGAGAACCGCTGACCAGAAAAGCCGCCACAATCCCCGGCAGCGCCACATGAGCGAGGGCATCGGCGAGCAAACTCATCCGCCGAAGATATAAGAAGACACCCAATACAGCGCATGCGATGGCCACCAGATTAACGGTCAACATCCCCCGCCACATCCAATCGCCCCACATCCAGGGGTCTACAAGCCAGGTAATCACAGGGCCTCCCGACTTCGACGGGCCCCGGGCAGACGGACCTGCCAGACCAGCCCGCCGCGCGGTCCGAAAACCAAAGCCAGCCCGAAGAATGCCGTCGCCACAAGTACCATGGCCGGTCCCGTGGCGACCCCTTCAAATACGTAGGAGATAAACGCTCCCAGGGCTCCGCTGAGTCCGCCCAATGACATCGACCAGGCGATGACCCCGGGCAGTCGGCCCGCTAAAAATCGCCCCGTCGACGGAGGAATGATCAACATCGCTGCGACCAATATCACGCCGACCGCCTGAATCGAGATGACCACGGCTACCGATAATGCGGCCAGAAGGCCCACCTCCAGGCGGGTGGTCTTAATCCCGACCGACCGGGCAAACCCCTCATCGAAAACCAAAAGCGCCAGAGGTCGGTAATGCAATCCAATCAAGACGCAGAGGACCACGCCGATGACCGCAAGGACCTGAAGTTGGGGACCGGTAATCGCCGCCGCATTCCCGAATAAAAACTGGGTAAGCCCCGCCTGCATCCCGGTCGCCGAGGTCTGAATAAAAGCCAGAAGCACGATTCCAATCCCGAAAAAGACCGAGAGCACGATGCCGATGGCCGCATCCGATCGGACTCGGGGTCCGCGGCTGAACACTCCCACCGTAAATGCGGCGATCACGGCGCTGACCAGGGCCCCGGTCAAAAGCGCTGCCGGATGTTGGTGGCCGACCACCAGAAAGGCTGCCGCCACCCCGGGCAGGGTCGCATGGCCGATGGCGTCGCCCATCAAGGAAAACCCTCGGAGCACCAGAAAACTACCCACCAATCCACAAACCACTCCCACCAACACCGAGGCCCCCAGTGCGTGGGCGACGAAGTCGTATTGGAAGGCGAAAAACTCTTGAGCCCGTTGCAGATACATATTGGGTTCTACCCTGCCCCGATTGCTTCGGCGCCGTCATCGGTGAAGATGGCGACCTGCCCTCCATAGGTCTGGCGAAGGTTTTCGGCAGTAAATACCTCTCGGGTCGGGCCGGAGGCGATAATCTTTCGATTCAATAAGATGAGGTGGTCAAAATAATCGCAAACGGTCGCCAAATCGTGATGAACGACAATCACCGTCTTCCCTTCGTCTCTCAGAGCGCGGAGAACATCGACGATGGCCGATTCCGTCGCCGCGTCGACCCCGGCGAAGGGTTCATCCATCACGAATATATCTCCTCCCTGCGCCAGCGCTCGGGCCAAAAAAACTCGTTGCTGCTGGCCGCCGGAGAGCGCTCCAATCTGTCGGTCAGCGAGGTCGGTAATCGCTACCGACTTCATCGCTGTCGCCACCGCATCGCGGTCCTCAGCGGCGAACCGACGCAACAGCCCCACCGACTGGAATCGGCCCTGTCGAACGACTTCGCCGGCGGTAATTGGAAAGTCCCAGTCCACCGCCCCTCGCTGAGGCACGTAAGTAAGCGCACTGAGTTTATCGGCTGCCGGGTCGCCCGATAGTAAAATCGAGCCCGCATCCGGCTTCATCGCTCCCACGATTGCTTTAATGAGTGTGGATTTGCCGGCTCCGTTGGGGCCAACGACTCCGACAAGCTGTCCGGGTTGAATCGCAAACGATACTTCTTCCACAACGGCCGTATCGTCGTAGGAGAGGGTCAACCCCTTCACTTCCATAGCTGATACGGTCATACTTCTTCTTCCTCGGATTTGTCCTCTTCGAGATCGGCCCGATCGTCGAACGCCTGATAATCGCCGCCCAGTGCTTCGGTGATCATCTGAATATTGGCCTGAACCATTCCCACATAGGTCTCGGCCCCGGACCCGACAGGGCCCACGCTATCGGAATACAGTGGCCCCGCTGCCTCAATTCCTGTTTCCCTCGCCACCTGTTGGATCAAACCGGGGTGAACGGAGCTCTCCATAAAGACGGCCGGTGCGTTCCGCGCCCGCACCAATTCGATGATATTTGCCACGTCTCTCTGGCTGGCTTCCTGCTCCGTGCTCAGCCCAAGAATAGCTTCCACATCGATATGATAGGCCTGTCCAAAATAATTGAATGCGTCGTGACTGGTGATAAGCACCCTTCGGTCATCGGGAATGCTGTTGAGTTGACTCTGGGTCCATTCGTGCAACTCCGCCAGAACCTGGTCATAGTGACGGTGGCGTTGAGCGATGGACGCGGCAAGCTCCTGATCAGATCCGGCCAATTCGATGAGACCTTCGGAGACGTGCTCGGCTACCTGTCGCCACATCGCGACATCAAACCAGATATGGGGGTCGACGGCGCCTTCTACCCGCAATAATCGATCCTGGTCGACGGCGTCACCGGCCACAATGATGGCTCGCTCGCCACCGGCGTGGCGAACCAATCCTTCCATCCATCCTTCCAGAAGCAGGCCGTTCATCACCACCGCGTCGCTTTGCGATACCAGTCGGGCATCCGACGGGCGCGGCTGGTAGATGTGGGGGTCGGCGCCCGTACTCAAGAGCCCCTGCACCTCGATCTCATCGCCTCCGAGAGTTGCCACCAGGTCCTCAAGCATGGTGGTCGTAGCGACCACTACGAGGGCATCGCCCTCCCCCTTTTGTTCGTTGCGATCACATCCCCACAATCCCATCGCCATCCATGTGGTGGCCACGATCAACGCGACCAGCTTCGCTAATTCTTTCATTCCGTTCCTCTCTACATCTTTCGGAAAGCCACAAAATTAGGCTCTCTAGATTTTCGGATTTAACCTACACCCGAAAATGGTTTAGGCAAGGCTAATAAAATGCCCCGTAAAAATCCAGAGCGATTCTCGGGCGATGCCACCCGCAAATCCCTCTGACAGAATAAATGAAAGGTAAAACTTC
>SKNI01000074.1 GCA_007120615.1 Myxococcales bacterium
GCCGAGCTTCGGGTGGCTTTAAATCGGCCGGTATGAAGATTTGCTTGCTCTCTCTGGATAACTGAAGCAAGATAACCTGCACCTATACCAGTGATTCTTGCACCTTAGAGCGAGTTGTAGATATGACCCAACCGGAGCGCGGCCAGGACCAGAAGCCCTGGCTAGGTCAGTACGGCGACCACATCGAAGAGATGGTGAGCACCCCCTCTCATGACAATCTGCCGGCAGCGATGGTGGAGGCGGCCAAGAAATTCGCCGCCCAGACCGCGTTTACCACCGTAATGCCCAACGGCATGTACGGATCGTTGACCTATAAAAAAGTCGACGAGATGAGCGACGCCTTCGCGTTTTATCTGCGGGAAGTCCTCAACTTAGAAGCCGGCGACCGGGTGGCATTGCAGATGCCCAATTGCCTGAGTTATCCGGTGACCATGCTGGGGATCTTGAAAGCCGGTTGTGTGGTGGTCAACACCAATCCGCTCTACACCGAAGAGGAGATGAAGCATCAGTTCATCGACAGTGGAGCCAAAGCCGTAGTCATCGTCGATCTCTTCGCCGACAAGCTCGAGAAGGTGCTCGCCGACACCGATATCGAGGCGGTGATCTCGGTCCGAGTGCCCGAGTTTTTTCCTCCCCTGGTCAAAGAGATCACCTACGGAGTGATGAAATATTGGAGTCGGGTCATCCCCTCTCATCAGCTGAAGGTCACCCGGCTCCCCGCCGCTCTCGGCAAGGGTCGAAAAGCAAAGGGCGACCAGGATGCTTCGAAGTTCTGGAAGGGGCTGACCCACGACGATCTGGCGCTCTTGCAATATACCGGTGGAACCACTGGGGTGGCCAAAGGAGCGATGCTCTCGCAGGGCAATCTATTGTGGAACCTGGCCCAGATACGGGCGATGACCTCCAGTCATATCGTGGAGGGAGAAGAGGTCGTTCTTACGGCGTTGCCCCTCTATCATATCTTTGCCTGCACCGTGAATTTCATGACCATGTATCTGGCGGGAGCTCGAAATATTCTGGTCCCCAGTCCCCGCCCGATTCAGCGTCTACAGCGGGCGATTGAGAATTATAAGATCACCTGGCTGACCGGGGTAAATACGCTCTACAACGCCCTCCTCAACGAGGAGTGGTTTGTGGCCTTTCCGCCCAAGCATATCAAGGCCGCCGCCGGCGGTGGTGCGGCCATGCATCAGGCGGTGGTGGAGGCCTGGGAAGAGATGGTGGACGCCCCGCTTGTGGAGGGTTACGGGTTGACCGAGTCCTCTCCGGCGGTCTGTTTTCAGACCCTCAACGGGGAGCGAAAACGAAATACCATCGGGATTCCCGTTCCCATGACCGACGTCAAATTGGTCGACGAAGAGGGTCAACTCGTGGAGCAAGGTGAGCCCGGTGAGCTGTGCGTGCGCGGGCCCCAGGTCATGCAGGGCTACCACGGACGTCCCGAAGAGACCGCAAAGACCATCATCGACGGCTGGCTTCACACCGGTGACGTGGCCGTGATGGAAGAAGATGGAACCTTTAAGATCGTGGACCGAAAAAAGGATATGATCCTGGTCTCCGGGTTCAACGTCTATCCCAACGAGATCGAAGATGTGCTCTCCAGCCACGACAAGGTGATGGAGGCCGCCGTCATCGGAGTGCCCAGCGATAAGACCGGCGAAGAAGTCTGGGCCTATGTCGTCAAGCGCGACGATTCATTGACCGTCGAAGAGTTGATCTCCCACTGTGGTGAGTCGCTGACGGGCTATAAAAAGCCCCGGAAATTTGAGTTCCGAGAAGAATTACCGAAGACGCCGATCGGCAAGATCTTGCGCCGCGAGTTGCGCGACGAAGTCCTCATGGTCCAGTGATAAAAAGAATTACGGAGAGTAGATGTTAACCGAATTGGAAACCCAGCTCCTCGGCGTGTTGATGATCATCATCATGCTGGGCATGGGCTCGTCGCTGACCTTTAAGGACTTCGGCATCGCCCTTCGTAAGCCCCACGCCATTTTGGTGGGCATGATCTGTCAATACGGCCTGATGCCCTTGACCGCCTTCTTATTGGCCACGGCCCTGCAGCTGCGCCCCGAATATACGATCGGTCTGGTGTTGATGGGATGCATGCCGGGAGGGACGACGAGCAATATCTTCGTCTACTTCAGCAAAGGCCGCTTGAGCCTCTCGATCTTGATGACCGTCTGCTCCACGCTGATGGCCATCGTGATGGTGCCCGTAACTCTTGGTCTCTACGGGCGGGGCATCGAGGGGGACTGGCAGATCCCGCCGGAGTCGGTGATCCAGGTCTTATTTGTACTTCTGGTGCCCACGGTCATCGGCATCGCCCTTCGCAAATATAACGCCAACGTCGGCGCCGTATTGGAGTTGATGGGCGGGGTCTTCGGGGTCGTGGTCATCGTCTTTCTCATCGCCTCCTGGGTTCCCCGAAATTGGGAGCTTCTGGTCACCACGGGACCGGCGGTCTATTTTGTGAGCATCGGACTGGGCCTTGTGGGCTTTGGGCTGGGTTATTTTCTATCCAGAAATTTGCGCCTCGACCCCATCCGAGCCCGGACAATCTCCATGGAGACCGGCATTCAGAACGGACCGCTGGCGATCCTTATCGTGGTGCTGGTCTTTACCGACGAGCGTCAGGCGGAGGTGCTCTTGATTCCGATCCTCTATTCGATCTTCATCGTGCTCACCTCCACGGTGATCCTGTTCTGGTATCGACGGATCACCCGTCGCGAGGAGATCGCAAGGGATAACGCCAAAATCGGAGCGATTCGGGGGCGATGATCGTCTTCGAAGAGTACGGGGTAGGAGGTCCGGGGCGGGTGAAGACTGCAGGGTAGGAGGCTTGGGGCGGCGTCACCCCGGGGACGCCGTCCCA
>SKNI01000231.1 GCA_007120615.1 Myxococcales bacterium
AGGGTTCGCGCTTAAGGTCTGCAGCGAGTCGTTTGATGGTATGAAAAACTGTATAGGAGTAGGAAATATGAGTGAGATCATCATCGTTGGAGACGGGCCGGCTGGATTGAGCGCGGCGTTGCTACTTGCGAAAAATGGAGAGAGTGTTCGGGTGTTTGGGACCGACGACACCCCCATGCACAAGGCGCTTTTGTTGAATTATCTGGGCATCCCGAAGATGACGGGCACCGAATTTCAGGAGACTTCTCGAGCGCAGGTCGAAGAGTTTGGCGTTGAGCTTCACAAGACGAAAGTCGTCGGTGTGGAGCAGACCGAGGAGGGGTTTCGAATCGAGACCGAAGGTGGTGAGAGCTTTGACGGGAAGTACCTGATCCTGGCAACCACCAACAAAGCTCATCAGGAGGCCCTGGGCGTGGATCGAAAGGACGGCGTGGCAGCGGTGGACCGAGACGGGCGCACCAACGTGGAGAGGTGTTATGCCATCGGCTGGGCCTCTCGAAAGCATAAGATTCAGGCCATCATCTCCGCCGGGGACGGCGCGGCGGCGGCCGTTGATATTCTCTCCGAAGAAAAGGGAGAGCCCTTTCACGATTTTGATGTGGTGTAGCTTGTATTAATACAGGCCAAGGCAAGTTGTTGAGCAATCTTCCCGTCAATTCCAGAAAACCGCTGGGGCCCCCCGTGAGCATTAAAACTGCTTACGGGGTTCTCTTTTTCACGATGTTCACCTGGGCGTCGGCGTTTGCGGGCATTCGCTTTGTGCTGCGTCAGCTCGATCCGATGAGCATGACGGCGATTCGCCTCTTTTCGGCGGCCGGGTTTATGATTCTTGTGGGCCTGGTGCTGCGGGTTCCGATGCCCGACCGCCAGGATTGGTCCAGGCTCCTGGCCGCCGCTTTTCTGGGCTTTTCGGTGTATCACTACCTGCTCAATCTGGGCACGGAGACGATCACCGCCGGTCAGGCCAGCTTTATTATCGCCACCATTCCCATCTGGACCGCGCTATTGGCGTCCCGTTTTCTGGCGGAGAAGTTGAGCGTCAAGAATTGGCTGGGACTCTTGCTGGGATTTGTGGGAGTGGGGCTGATGAGCCTCGATTTCTCGGGCAATGGAAACGGAATCGGAATCGGTCTGGGGAGCTGGCTCGTTCTGGGCGCGGCCATTTGCGCCGGAGCAAATTTTGTGATCTCCAAAGACCTCTTGCTTCGGTACCGGGCCATTGATGTGGCGGCCTACGCCACGATCATCGGAGCGCTCCCGTTTTTACTTCACATTCCCTGGACCTGGACCGCCAGCGCCGAGCTCGATCAGATGGGCTGGCTGGTGCTCCTGTATCTGGGGCTCGTTCCCATCGGACTGGGCTACTGGCTGAGCTCCATCGCTCTGGCGGCCCTGCCGGCGAGTCGGGTGGCGCAGATGCTGTTGTTGATACCACCGATGGCGGCGATCATCGCCTGGCTGACCATCGGCGAGCCCCCCTCGAAGATGCTTTTTGTCGGGGGGCCGTTGATCGTCGTCGGGGTGATCATGGGTCGCCGCAGCGTCACCTAGGTCATCAAGGAGCTAGGTCATCAAGGAGCGAGGACGTCCGCGCTCCGCAAAGCTCCTTGCCTCAGACTTTATAGCTGGTTACACTCCTCGAACTACACGAAATAGAACGAGGGATCTCCATGACTACGCAGTGGAGCAGTACCGAGACGTCTACGGCCGATATCGCCCAGTCCAGCTCGACGTCTTTTTCTTTGGGCACCGAGTTTCCGGGGCTGAAGAGAGATTTGAGGTCCACCGTGGAGGTGCTGGAAGATGGACTGCGCCTGACGGTGCCCACGGCTAGTTTCGCTTCAATAGCGATCTTTCGGCTGGTTCTACTGCTCCCCTTCGTATTGATTTCAATCGTATTGCTTCCAATAGTAATGATCTTTCTACCCTGGTTCTTTGAGGGACCGGACGGGCTCGAAGCTCTCGCGATCGAATATGTGGGAATCGAACATCTCGCGATCGGGGGAGCGGTCATGGTGGCTGTCGCCCTGGCTTTTGTGATCGTGGACTACCGCCGTTTTGGGGCCCAGGTGGTCCTCAATGTCAACGAAGATAGACTTAAGATGACCAGGATCTGGTTTGATACCGAGAAGGTAGTGGAGTTTCAGCGACGGGATATAGATATGGTCGAGGAAGGTGTGGAAGGCGCCCTGGTCCTTCATGCCGGAGGAAAGAAATACCACTTTGGACACCGGCTGGAAGGTGAGGAGCAGGGTTATCTGGCATTGGTGATTCACCAGGCCATCGACGGGCTCCTGGAATATGAGACCCTCAAGGAGGAGCAGAATAGAGCGGGCGAGGATTTGCCGGACGTTGTTGAGCCTTCGGAAAACCTCTCGTCACCTTCGGAACCCGAGCAAACACTCAGATCACAGCGAGAAACCAACCCCAGGCCCAATCGAGTCGTCCTCCCACCATGGCTTGCCGAAGCAGCTTCTAATCCGCAGAAGACCACCCAACTTCAGCCGCCCGTATCCGATGGAATCACCGAGGTCTGGATCCAGGGATCGGAGTTGATCATCGATATTCTTCCTACGAGTGCTGATCCCGAAGAACTCCCGTGGTGGTCGTTATTGGTGTTTTACGCTGCCATCTTTTCGGTTCTTGGGAGTATGGCTACTGGTTCTCTATTGGTAGTGTTTTTGGTCGTCGTGGTCTCGTTTGTCGTAGTAGTGCTTCTTTTGGACCACTTCGTTAAGCCTCGGGGAGCGGAACGTCTGGTGATCTCCGAGGACGGGCTGGCGATAAGCGGCGGGAAGGAAAAAACCATCGCTCTTGAGGATCTGGAGAAGGTGAGCCCGCGAGGATTTCCCAAGCCCTCGATGTTCTCCAG
>SKNI01000577.1 GCA_007120615.1 Myxococcales bacterium
GGTGGATCGGAGTTATTTTCGTACTCGTCACCATTCGACGCACTTCACTATAAGTGCAGCCTCGGTTACACTCCCGGGCCAGTGAAATATTGGTATCTGTCCAGCACGCCGGAACCCACCATGCAGCAGTCCCCTCCTCGCCTTTTTATCGCTCTGGCCGGAAATATCGGAGCCGGAAAAAGCACCGCCGCCAAGATCATCGCCCGCCACTTCGGCTGCGAATTATTTCACGAACCGGTCGTAGAAAATCGGTTTCTGCGCCATTATTATCGCGATATGACCCGCTGGAGTTTTACCCTTCAGATGGAATTCTTATTGCGGCGAATCGAACACCATACTCAGATAGGCAAGATGCGGGGATCCTGTGTTCAGGATCGAACCCTGATCGAAGATCCGGAAGTCTTCGCCAAATACCTCCACGGGCTCGGTCATATGACGGACCCCGAGTTGGATCTCTATTTCGATTACTTTCAGCGCTTTAACCATAACCTTCGCCAACCGGATCGAGTGATCCTGCTGCATACCCCGGACACACAGGTTTTATTGCGTCGCATCGCCCAGCGCGGTCGCGAGGAAGAGAGCGGAATCACCACCGACTTTTTGCGCGGTCTCAATGGATATTATGAGACCTTCGCCCAGGTCGCCCGCCGAAAATATGATATGGATATTCTAGAAATCGATGTTACCGATCGAGATTTCAGACAGGGCAAAGAACGCAGGCGGTTTCTGGAAGAAGTTCACGCCTTCCTCAATCAAAACCTTCCTACCAATAACGAGCTTCCCCTGGTTCTTCATCCAGATTGACCGTGCAGCCCTGTCCGAGCGGCCGCGGTCTCAGGCCACAAACGTTCGCAACGCGACAAAGGCCAGTAGCACCAGAATTCCGACCACCACTAAGATGACCGCAAATCTCTTGCTCTTCTCCGCGTCGCGCTGTCGGCGTGCGGCTTCTTTCGATTTTTTTCGTCGCCTGGTAGCCATCGTAATCTTCTCCCGTATACGCTTGCTTTAACCTCACCGGGCAACCTACCCAATATTCTTAGCTCGATGCAAGGTCATTTCCACCATTTGCATATAAACGCTCTAAGATATCGGTCCGGGAGACGATTCCCAATACTTCTCCACCTCGCACCACCGGGAGACGTCCGATATCCTCCTCGGTCATCAACTCCAATGCCTCATTTAGAGATTGATTCGGCTCTACGGTGATCACGGTGTGGGTCATAAATCCTGCCACCGGCACCGACCAATCCTCTCGCTGCACCGCTTTTTTCATATCTCGCTGCGAGACGATCCCCACCAACTCCCCGTCCTTCATCACCGGAACCCCTCGGACCCCCCACTTCTGAAGTAACGGTTGAAGAACCTCTAATGTCGTGTCCGAAGCCACGCATTGTACAGGGGAGGACATCACGTCGGATACTTCCAACGGCGCGATCTCGGCATCGCCAATGTATTGCTTTAACTTTTCAAAAACCTCTTCTCTCGACTCTTCCCGAGTCCTGGCCGATGCCGCGGAGGGATGCCCGCCTCCTTCCCAGAGCTGGGCGATGGCAGCCGCATCGATATGGCGAGTCTGGCTGCGGCCGATGATCTGCACCGTGTCTTTTCCCTCGACCTGAAGAATCGCAAAACAAGCGTCGAGCCCCAGAAGTTGGAGAATTCTCTCCACCACCAGCGCCGCACCTTTAACGTAGCTACGGGTCTGGTGGCTTCCACATCCAATCCGAAGGCCCTGGCGCTCCATCAACTCAATCCCGCCCAGAATGGCCACCAACAACTCCTGCTGCTGCGGTGTATATTGTTGCTGAAGATATCGATTCACCACCGGAAGAGACGCTCCCGACTCCCGCAGAAACGCCGCCGCTCTCAGATCTCGCACCGTCGTCGAGGGAAACGAAAGATTTCCCGTATCGGCGTAGAGCCCCAGCATCATCAACGTCGCCTCCTCCGGATCGAGTTCAATTCCCTGCTCTTCAATCCGCTCACATAATAACGTCGTGCAGGCGCCCACAGGCTCCACTATCAATGTGGTCGCCTCCATGTCCCGTTCTCCCGGCGGGTGATGATCAAAGATTGTAACCCGGGAGGCATTCTTCAATATCTCCGAGAAGTCCTTGAAACGCCTCTCGTCACGAGAATCCACAACGATCACCTCAGTGATCTCTTCTCCCTTTAGTTCCGGGGGTTGTTTTACGGTGAGCCAATCCCTGTGGAGAGCCATATATTTGCGAACCGGCTGACTGATGGCACTGCTCAATACCAGGTGATGGTCGGGCCATAATTTACGGGCAGCCAACATTGCGCCAAGACCGTCGAAGTCGGCATTTTGATGAGTAATGATAATTTTCATACGCCATCCCAGCTTGTCGAGATATCGATTGTGTTGACCGTTACACCATGTCTAGATACCAGTGCACATTACCCACCGACGCGTTCTATTCAAGGCTACGCCCGTTTTGAGAAGCGAGAGAACCGATGAAAGCAATTCATGTCGATCCCGATGATTACTCGCTATCCTGGTCCGAAACAAAGACCCCTATACCGGCACCGGGAGAAGTCCTCATTAAAGTGCACGCCACCGCCTGCAACCGCGCCGATTTGCTCCAGCGCCGGGGACGCTACCCGGTCCCCGACGGTGCGAGCCAAATCCTCGGTCTCGACGCTTCCGGCATCATCGCCGAAGTGGGAGCAGGTGTCGATCGCTGGAGCAAAGGCGATCGAGTCTGCGCGCTACTCAGCGGCGGAGGATACGCCGAATATGTTACCTGCCCTCAACGCCTCCTCCTGCCGGTCCCAAAGCATTTATCCCTCACCGAATCCGCCGCCATTCCGGAGGTCTTCTTTACCGCCTTTCTCAACCTCTTTCTGGAAGCCAACCAGAAGCCCGGCGAAGTGGTTCTCGTCCACGCCGGGGCCAGCGGTGTGGGTACCGCAGCGATTCAGCTCTGCACCACCTTCGGCTCCCCGGTCATCGCCACCGCCAGCTCCACGAAGTTAGATTTCTTGCGCGAACTCGGAGTGGAGTTGGCCATCGACCGCGAAAATGAGGACTTCTCCCAGCGGGTCCACGAAATTACCGACCATCAGGGCGCAGATATCATCCTCGACCCCGTGGGTGCTTCGTATTTCACCCGAAATCTTCACCTTCTCAAAAGCCAGGGCCGCCTTGTTCTCATCGGACTTCTGGGGGGAACGGAAACCGAGATATCACTGGCCCGAGTCTTGATGAAGCGCCTTAGAATTATCGGTTCCGTGCTTCGAAGCCGAACCCTTGAGGAGAAAACCGCGATCGCAGATGATTTTCGTAAGAAGGTTTGGCCACGCTTTGAAGATGGAACCCTGCAGCCCGTCATCGACCGGGTTCTTCCCATCGAAAGCGCCGAGAAAGCCCATGAATTGCTGGCCAACAATCAAACCATCGGAAAAGTTGTCCTTCAGATCGAATCATAAGCTACTGCAGCCCGCCGGGAGTCCTTACCAACTCCCAAAAGTCCTGCACTACCCAGAGATCGTGATATAAATCACTGCAAAGAGCAGCGCGCAGAAGAAGAGCACCATTACCAGCGCCACCAGCACCAGCCCACTTCTTCCGGAGACGGGAGCGACGATATTCTTCTTCTTCTCGGTGCTCTTTTTTACCTTCTCCAGGCCGCGAACCGTATCCCCGACCCGACCCCCCTTCGGTCTTGATTCGGGTTGAACTTCGATCGATTTTGAAGCTCCCATCAACTTTGCAACCGGCGGTCGGCCTCGTTCCCCTGTAGGGTCCAGGGGAGCCCCGGTGACGTTATCCCTGGGAACCGAAACCCGCCTGGCCACCAGTTCTTCTCCGAGGCGATCCATTCCCTGAATCAGTTGACGGGTGCGACCGACTTGCCCCACAACATTCTCAAAGGCGATCAAGGCTACTGGAGCGTTGGCGAAACGATCTTCTGGATTCTTCGCCATACAGGTCCGGACAAACTCCTCAAATCCATCGGGCAGCCGCATCTTCCCCCGCGGCACCATCGGGGGAATCGCCGCTTCCTGATGGAGGCGCACCATTTTCTGTGGCGCATCAGCGGTGAAGGGAAGATGTCCCGTTACCATCTCAAAGATCATGCACCCCAGAGAATAGATATCGGTGGCCGCAGTGATATCGGTCTCTCCCCTGCACTGCTCGGGGCTCATATAGGCAGGGGTCCCGAATAATAAGCCCGCCACGGTCTTTTCTGACGATTCCTTCTGAAGCAACTTTGCGATTCCAAAGTCGAGAACCTTCACGATCTGCTCATCGCTGGTTCGACGATAGGACAAGATGATATTTTCGGGCTTTAGATCTCGATGAACGATTCCCAACGCATGAGCTTCTCGAAGCGCCATCAAGATCTGCCGCACGATCTCAATGATCGCATCCAATTTCAGCCCTCGACGCACCGCCCGGCGCATCGAAATCCCTCCCACATGCTCCATGGCGATATAGAGAAAGTTTTCTTCCTGATTGACCCCGAAATCATAGAGCGTCACACAATTGGGGTGGGACAACTTCGCCAACACCCTGGCTTCTTGAATGAACCGCTGCTGATTTCCCGGCCCCCCGCCCTCAAATCCATCCTCGGAGCCACTGATCTCGAAGATTTTGATCGCCACAAACCGATCCACCTTCTCCTGATACCCCTTATACACATGACCCATGGAGCCCTGACCGAGAATCGAGCCGATCACAAACCGATCTCCCAGCCGTCTGCCCAGCCAGGGATCGGTGGGATGGCCGTGATAATCAGAGTCGTCCACCAAAAAATATCCATCCCCCTTCGGACAGGGTGAAAAGGTGGAATCACCGGCTGTTTGACAATGGGGACAGATCGCCATGGAGACACTCTTTTAACGTCACTAGCAGGGCCCAACAGTATCGCACAGAACCTGGTCGGTGAACAGATCATTTCCCGGCTTCTCACGCCGGTCATCGGACCACTTTGCCCGGGGCCAGTGGTTGACCGGTCGGAAAACGCCGTGGTATCCGAGGGGCCGTTGGATTGCGCATTTTCCCGTGGGCACCACCGCCGTCCAGGCGGCGTACCACAGACCTGAATTCGGAGAAATGATATGGAATTTTCGATCTCTTGTATTGGAGTCATCGGCGCCGGCCAGATGGGCCTGGGTATCGCTCAAGTCGCCGCGATGTCGGGATACTCGGTGATCCTGATGGACCGTGAAGCATCTCAATTGACCCGGGCCACCGAATCGATCAAACAAAGCCTTGGAAAGTTGGTGACAAAAGAGCGGATCGCTCCCGAACTCCGCGATGCATCGTTGGAGAGGCTGACGACGACCACCGATCTCGGTGACTTCTCCGACTGCGACCTGGCGATTGAGGCCATCGTGGAAAACCTAAAGATCAAGGTCGACCTCTTCACCACTCTCGACGGGATTCTGCCAAAGAACGCCATCCTGGCCACCAATACCTCCAGCATCTCCATCACTCGACTCGCCGCCGCCACCACGCGTCCGGACCGAGTGATCGGTATGCACTTTATGAACCCCGTCCCGATCATGAAGCTCGTGGAGCTCATCGATGGACTGGCCACCTCCGAAGAGACAACTCGCGCCATCGAAGAAGTGGCCGAAAAGATGGGAAAAACTACCGTCTCCGCCAGCGATTCTCCGGGGTTTCTGGTCAATCGGATCCTCATGCCCATGATCAACGAGGCGGTCTTCGCCCTCCACGAAGGTGTGGGCAGCGTCGAAGATATCGACAACGCCATGAAACTCGGCACCAACCAACCCATGGGCCCCCTGACACTTGCGGATTTCATCGGTCTCGACACCTGTCTGTCGATCATGGAAGTCCTCCACGAAAATATCGGGGACTCCAAATATCGCCCTTCTCCCCTGCTTCGAAATTACGTCGCCGCCGGCTGGCTTGGACGCAAGTCGGGGCGCGGCTTCTACACCTATGACTGAGCTCCCAATTATATCTTCTCCCACCAAAGAGAGATTCAAATGACCGAATTTCAAACCCTTCAACTCGAGCGTCGCGACGACGACATTGCTATACTTACCATCGACCGCCCCAAACGGCTCAACGCCCTCAACGAGCAGGTGCTCGCTGATCTTAGAGCCGCAGCCGAAGAGCTGGCCGACGATGACACCCTGCGAGCCGTCGTTCTCACCGGCGCCGGCCGCGCATTCGTCGCCGGAGCCGATATCAGCGCCATGAGTGAGATGACCGAGGAGCAAGCCGACACCTTCGGGCGACTCGGCCATCAGGCCATGAACGCCGTCGCCTCCCTGCCGGTTCCCACTATCGCCGCGGTCAATGGTTTTGCACTGGGCGGCGGACTGGAGTTGGCTCTCTGCTGCGACCTGATTTACGTCTCGGATAAGGCCAAGCTGGGGCTGCCTGAGGTGGGACTGGGTATCATCCCCGGATTTGGCGGAACGCAGCGACTGGGGCGGCGTATCGGCTGGCAACAGGCCCGCCGATTGGTATTTACCGGCGCTCCCGTCGGTGCCGAAGAAGCCCGAACCATCGGCCTGGCCATCGACGTATTTCCCCTCGATTCCTTCATGGAGGAGGTATTAGCCGTCGCCGCGACCATCACACAAAAAGGTCCCATCGCCGTTCGCCGCGCGAAATCCGTGATGCGCCGCGGCTCCGAATTGCCGCTCAAAGAAGCCAACGAGATCGAATTGCAGGCCTTCGCCGGGCTCTGGGATACCGACGATCGCGCCGAAGGTATGGCTGCATTTCTTGAGAAGCGCCCCCCTAACTATAAGGGCTCTTGATCCCTATGGACCTCTCACTGACCAGAGAACAGCAACGCATTCGGGAGCTCGCTCGCGAATTTGCCCGGACCACCCTTCGTCCCAACGCACTCCGCTGTGATGAGGATGCGGAATTTCCGCTGACGTCGCTCCGCCAACTGGCCGATCTCGGCTTGATGGGCGTTAATATCGCCTCCGAGCTGGGCGGGCTGGACGCCGGAGTGATCGCCTACAGTCTGGCCATCACCGAGATCTCTGCCGGGGACCCGGCGGTCGCCGTGACCATGGCGGTCAACAATATGGTCAGTGAAGTCATCCAGGAGTTCGGCACCACCTCTCAAAAAGAGGCGTTCATACCCCGGATGACCTCCGGCGAATTTTCCAGCGGATCCTTTTGCCTTAGCGAACCCGGAAGTGGCTCCGACGCTGCCGGGATGAGAACTCGCGCCGAGAAGACCACCGACGGCTGGGTGATCACGGGCACCAAAGCCTGGATCACCTCCGGCGAATTCGCTGGTGTATTCCTCGTCTGGGCGAAGACCGCTGACGATGAAATCTCGCTCTTCCTCGTCGATCCCACCGCCGAAGGAATCAGCGTGGGTCCTCCCGAAGAAAAGATGGGCCAGCACGCTTCCAACACGGTAGCCCTCTCTTTTGACGGCGTCCGGGTCGCAGAAGACGCACTTCTGGGCACACGGGGCCAGGGATTTCCCATCGCCATGATGGCCCTCGATGGTGGGCGAATCGGAATCGCCAGCCAATCTCTGGGGATCGCCGACGGAGCCCTCGCATTGACGAAAGACCGTCCGGAATTTCCAACGGCCCCCTTACTTCCCCTCAGGGCTCGACTGGAAGCGGCACGGACCATGACCTGGCGAGCAGCATGGCTTAAAGAACAGGGCGAACCGCGGTTTAGTCGTGAAGCGAGCATGGCAAAATTGACCGCCTCGGAAGTTTGCAATGAGATCGTCAGCACTCTTCTGACACACTGGCCGGCCTCATCGGAGTTGGCCCACGAACAGGACCTTGCCTTATTGCTCAAATTTGTGCGCGACGCTCGTGTGACCCGCATCTATGAAGGCACCAGCGAGATTCAACGCGTGGTCATCGCTCGAGATCTTATTCGACGCGGCGCGAGCTGACTGGCAGTCTACTTAAGACCGTTCCCAAGTATCGGAGAGCACAATGGATTCCAAGACCCCAACAACCTTTCGAATTCTCATCGGGAAACCCGGCCTCGATGGCCACGACCGCGGGGCCAAAGTCATCGCTCGCGCCCTCCGAGATGCCGGCTTCGAAGTGATCTACAGCGGCCTCCACCAGACCCCTGAATCTCTGGTCCGCACTGCAATTCAAGAGGACGTAGACGGAATCGGACTCTCCATTCTCTCCGGTGCTCATAATACCCTGATGCCCGATATCGTGCGCTTGCTCGGAGAGGCCGGCGCCGACGATATCTTCGTCTTCGGCGGTGGTATCATCCCCACCGGTGATATTCCGGCGCTCAAAGAAGCCGGCGTCCGCGCCATCTTCACACCGGGAACCTCCACCACAGAGGTCATCGAATTCGTTCGACAAGCCTGCGTGGATAAATTCAGCGCCCAGACCTGAGACGTATTTATGAATCTCTCCCTCGATGAAAATCAGATCATGCTCCGCGATAGCGTTCGGCGCTTCGCCTCTCGTGCCCTGAACGAGCGAGTCTCCGACTCCAGCGACATCCAAAAGACCCTCGACGACCTTCGCGACGAGTTGCATCAACTGGGCCTCTGGGGACTTACGGCGTCGGCAGATGTCGGCGGCCTCGAACTCGATGCCTTGACCGCGGTCATCGTCATCGAAGAGATCGCCCGACAGGATCCAGACGTCGCCCTCTTGCTCGCGATACACCTCGCTATCATCGCCCCGGTGCTCGCCGGTGAGGGTTCCTCCAATCGACCCGACGTCCTCGACGGAAGCTGCAGAATTGCCGTGGCCTGGCCCACAACTACAGCGGATCTTTATCACTGGGTCGGTCCCGCCGACTCCATCGAAGAAGTCCTATTTATAGGCCCACAATTTATCATTGCGCCCTCTCCTGAGCTCACCGCTAGTCCACAATTGGGCCTTACCGGACTTCGGAGTGGCACCGTTCAATATAAAGCTCAGCTCGACGGGCAAGTCATCGGTGATTCGAACGAGCTTCTCTCCCGAATCACCTGCACCATGTCCGCATCGCTGGCCGCCGTTTCCGTGGGACTGAGCCGTAACGCTCTCGAACGAGCCCTGGACTATGCCGCCGAACGCGAACAATTCGGGCGCTCTCTGAATCGATTTCAGGCCATTCAATTCAAACTCGCCGATATGGCCACTCGCATCGACAGCGCACGCTTATTGTTGCGACGCGCTGCCAACATGATGGACACCGATCTGGCGGAGCTCGCCATGATCGCCGCCGGCGACGCCGCCTCCTTTGCTGCCGATGAAGCCGTTCAGATCCACGGAGGCTACGGTTACACCCGCGAGTACCCCGTGGAAGGTCTTTATCGAGACTCACGACAACTGAGCACCATCAGCAACCGGTGGTTGCCCAACAAGCGGAGCACGAGGCATTCCAAATGAGCGGAGACCTCTTACCTCGAATCCTCAACGGAGAGACTCGCGCCGCTGCACGACTGATGCGCCTTGTCGATGATGGTGCCCCCCGGGCCCGCGAGATCATGTCCGCCCTCTTTCCACACACCGGAAACGCTTATATTCTCGGCGTTACGGGAAATCCGGGCTCCGGCAAATCGACCCTGGTCAACCAATTGATCAGCCGGTTTCGCAGACAAGAGCTGACCGTGGGATGCGTCGCCGTCGACCCCACAAGCCCCTTCTCCGGCGGCGCGATTCTAGGCGACCGCGTCCGTATGCAAGATCACGCCACCGACGACGGGGTCTTCATCCGCTCCGTCGCAACCCGCGGTCATATGGGTGGCCTGTCCCGTTCCACGCCGGCCATGGTCCAGGTTATGGACGCTATGGGTTTCGACATGGTGATCATCGAGACCGTGGGAGTCGGACAGGACGAGGTGGAGATCGTCCAATTCGCCGATACCAGTCTGGTCGTCCTCATCCCCGGCCTCGGCGACGATATTCAGGCCGATAAAGCCGGCCTCTTGGAGATCGCCGATATCTTCGTTCTCAACAAGGCCGACCGACCCGGAATCAAGCGTCTGAATCGAGAAATCCGAGCCATGCTCAACCTCCACCGGATCGCCGATGGAGAGGATGAACCGTATCGCCCGGTCATCTGCCAGACCTCGGCCATCGCCGATGAGGGTGTCGACGAACTCATCGAATCCATCGACGCACACCGCTCATCGCTTGCATCGGGCGACCCCGCTGTCCGACAGCGAAAGCGCCATTCCCATCTGGTACGCGCGATCGCCCGCACCGAATTGGAATCGCTCTTCTCCCTACACACCACTTCCGAGAAATTTCAGGATCTCATCGACCAGGTGACCTCAGGAACTCTCGACCCTTATGGCGCAGCCGATGAACTCACCCGGTGGCTTATACAATAACGACCACTTCCCATTTTGATAGGCCCTCCGTTTTCCGAAGGCTCTTTAAGGGGTTTGATGCTCTCGTTGTACCGCTGCTCCGCATTTGATATTTCTTTCCCATCAGGGGAATGGACCCCGCACCTAAACTCCGAAGGATTTTGCTGATGAAACGTTCTGTATTGGCATTGCTGGCCACTCTCTCTATTTTCGCCCTCGCCTGCGGTTTCTTTGACTCCGAGATCGCCACCGTGACCTACGAAGGCGACTTCCCCCTCGAATTTAGCATCGACGCCAGTGACCTCTGCCCGTCGGGCTCCGATTGCGAAGGCAACCAGCAGCCTGCCCACGAAGACGTGGAGTTGGCCCTCATTGAGTTCGCCATTCCCCTTGATCTCGCCGAGCACGCATCGATCCGCGAAGGTGGAGTCGAGGTCAACGCCCGAGACGTCCTGTCACGGATGCGTACCCTGGAAATAACCAGCATCGATTACGTTGTTTCCGATAACGACCTGACCTTCGATCTCCCCCCGATGGAGTTGTACGTCGCCCCGTTAAGCGTAGA
>SKNI01000481.1 GCA_007120615.1 Myxococcales bacterium
ATATTCGATCGTTTCGGGTCGTTTGTGCGTCGCGATAGACGAGGTGGGTGGAGGCTCGTAACTCCTTCTATTAGGGACGCCCTGAACGGCGGGCTATCTAAGCAACTAGGCGTGGGCCTGCCGGAAGGTGGTCGGTTCACGGGGTTGGGTTTGTGCGTCGCGATAGACGAGGTGGTAGGAGGCTCGTAACTCCTTCTATTAAGGACGCCCTGAACGGCGGGCTAATTAAGATTTATGGGTCGGCCTACTGGAAGGTGGTCGGTTCACGGAGTTGGCCTGCTGGAAAGTGGTCCGCTTACGGAGTTGGCGTCCTGAACCGTGGTCGATGCTCGACGGGAACATTTGATTTCCAGTATACCTTGCCATCGATCTCGTACCGACCCTGAATCACGTGGTTCATAGATGTTCTGGAAGTATTTCCCACCACAACTCATAGCACTCGCCCTACTCCTCTGCACCGCTCTGGGCTGCGGCGAAGATAGCACGAGTCCGCTGGAGCTGGAGCTTCGCACCGAGGCGGTCTGCGTCGACGGGGTTGGGGAGTTCGACGTCTTCATAGAACGTCAGATCTCGGCCATCGGTCCTGTGGGAAATGACCTGGCCGCTTCGACGAACTCGGTGTGGGTGGTGGAGAGCGGCTCCAATACGGTGAGTCGACTGGATCGAGATAGCGGCAGCTATCACGACTTTTTTGTGGACGTTGGAAATGAGCGAAATCCCTACGCTGCCACCGTCGACGAGACCGCTCGGGAGTTGTGGATCGCCAATTACGCCTCCGATACGGTGAGTGTGGCTTCGATGGACACCGGCGAGATTCTGGAGGAGTTCGAAGACGAGAGCTTTGAGAATCCATCGACGGTGGTGCTCAGCGACACCCACGCCTACGTGGGAAACGTAAATTTCATAAGCCTCGCCGAGGGCTACGGGCCGGGTAGCATCACGGTGATCGACCGGGCCAATAGCCAGGTGGTGGGGGTATTGGAGACGGAGTTTAAAAATCCCCAGTTCATGGCGGTGGAGGTCGTCGACGGCAGCGCTACTCTCTTGGTCAGCTCCGGCGGGGAGTTGGAGCGGCGAAACGATCGGGTGGAAGTGGTCAGCGAAGGTGGACTCGAGATCTATGACATTAACGCCGATCCTGTCGCCCCGGACCATCAAAGTTTCGCCCTTGGCCAAGTGACCGCTGGCAATAAAGGAGCTCCTGGAGAGCCACTTTTGTCGCCCGACGGCGGTCGGCTTTATTTTGTGAGCGGAAACGCGCCGGTGCTCTTCGTCTTTGATCTCCTGGGGCGAGAGTGGGTCCACGATGCATCGTCTCCCATCGAGATCTACCAGACCGACGGCGACGCCACTCACAAAGCGGTGTTGGACACCGATGGTCTGCTATGGATCACAGCGTTTAACGAGGACGCCCTCTATCTTTTCGACACCTCGTGCCTGGAGAATGTGGCTCCTCCGATTGACCTTGGGCGAGTGGCGAATATGCTCGAGGGCCCGCAGTCGATCCTGGTCGTCGACGATGGTGCCGCCGCCCGCGAGGGCTATGTTGTGATGACCATCTCCAACGCGCTGGGCCGTGTGCGCCTGGTTCCCGTTGAAGATCAATGAAGTAACTTCCCGCCCTGAATTGGAGTCCGCCGTGACAGATAAAAAAGACAAGAAATATCGCGATCCCGAACTGGCCATCAACCGGGTCTATACGAAGAAGGGAGACAAGGGCAAAACCCGCCTGGTGGGAGGTCAGCAGGTCTCCAAGAGCCACTATCGGATCGCCTCCTACGGCACCCTCGATGAGCTCAACGCCTTTGTGGGCGCGGCGCGCCAGACCATCTCCGAAGAATATCCCGACGACGAGAGTTTTGAGAAATTATCCGCCGTACTCCTCAAGGTTCAGCACCAACTCTTCAACCTCGGCAGCGTCCTTGCCACGCTTCCCGAAGACGTAGGCGAACAGATGCCCCGGGTCACCACCGAAGACGTCGAAGAACTGGAGGCAAGCATCGACGAATATAACGAGAATTGCCCGTCCCTTCGCTCATTTGTGTTGCCCGGAGGAACCCGCCTCAACGCCGACCTCCATCTGGCTCGCACGGTATGCCGAAGAGCCGAGCGCCTGATCGTCCAATTGGCCGACGAAGAAGAGGTCGACGGCCAGGCCATCGCCTATATCAACCGCCTAAGCGATGCCTTCTTTGTGTGGAGTCGGTGGGCGTCGATCGGGGCGGGGCAGGCGGAAGTGTTGTGGGATCCCAATATCTAAAGGGAGAAAACAGAGAAGGGCAAAGGCAAGGGAAATCGCAGAGGCGCAGAGGAACGCAGAGACGCAGAGAAGGGCAAGGGAGAAGGGGGCATATGGTGGCGCCCGATGGGTTGCGGATTGCCTACTCCTTGGCGATTGCCAGACTCTCCCCCTTTTCTTTGCCTTATCTCTGCGTCTTTGCGTTCCTCTGCGTCTCTGCGATTTCCCTTGCCCTTCTCTCTTCTCTCTCTTCTCTTCAAAAATTGACAATCAGCCCCACGCCCAGGCTGAAGAGGGGTTCGGCAACTCGCAGACCGTCTTCGAGTTCCGGGATAAATTCCACCGGGGGGATGTCCAGTCCGTATTGCAGCTCTCCGGGACGTCCGCCGTGGACCATGGCCCAGGTGCTTACGCTGAGATAATTCAGGGGTTGGACGCGGTAGTCGAAGCGCATCAGCCAGGATTGATCGCTGAGGTTGGAGAGTCCGCTCAGTGAGAAAGTGGTGCGCTGCAGGGATCCGGGGTTGGGGAGCGCGGCGAAGACGGCGCCGTAATGACGGCCCAGATAGAGCGGGCGTACGTCGCCGTTGAGAAAGAGCCAGGGGTAGAGGTCGGTGTCATCGCCGTAGCCGGTGTCGTTGAAGAAATATTCGGCGCCCACAAATAGGGTGGTCTGGTCGCCTAAGCGGGCGCCCCATTCACCGCCGACCACCAGTTGGGGGATCCACTCATCGTCTCGTCGATAGGACTCGGGAATGGAGAAGCCCGACTCGTCAAAGCTCAGCTCTCCTCGCCAGAAGTCTCGCTCCAGGCCGTAGAGAACTGCCAGGTCTGCATAGACGTCGATGGGTCCGAGGGCAGTGGAGATCGAGGCGCCCAGTTGAAGAGGGTCGGTGCGGCCGAAGGCTACTCCCAGGCCGATTTCGGTGAGCCCTACCAGGAGATCTGCGCGGAAGGCCCCGCCGGTGTCGGCCAGGTTGCTGACGCCCTCAAAATTGGCCACAGCCATTAGATTTAGGGCCCCCTCCATGGCCGGATATTGCACCTTGATCAGACTCTGACCCAGGCGCTCGTCGACGATGGCCAGGGGGTCGCGGCGCTGCTCGTAGAGAAAGTCCGTGGGATTCCAGAAGCGGCCCGTTCCCCACCGCAGGTGCTGACGTCCCACGGTAAAAAAGACCTTCCGGCCGGCGTCGAAGCTCAGCCATAATTGATCGAGCGCCAGAGTGGTCTGCTCCGGGGTTTGGGGAGTCATTCCGGTGGAGCCCGCCGGGGCGGCGATGTCTTCGGAGGCCTCGCCGTCGAAGGCGAATTGGTGGCGAAGGCGACCTCGAAAAAAGCCGCGGACCCGGTCGTCAGGCCGCGCGTCGAGATAAACATCGAAGAGGCCCGGGGCCGAAAATCCCGACAGGGGCTCAGAAGAGCCGAAGGAGTCGACGGTAAAACTCTGCGTCGACTGCAAAAAGAGTCTCCCACCGATGGCCAGGGTGTCGTCGTGCTCGTCTAAGAGCGCTTCGGCGCGGCGGGCCGAGGCGTCTTCGTCGAAGGCCCCGGGGCCAAAGATACTCTGGTCGCGACTTTCGGGCTGCTGTTCTACGTGAGCTTCATCTTCGTCTTCAGAGTCATCTTCGTCTTCAGAGTCATCTCCCTCTTCAGAGTCATCTTCGTCTTCAGAGATAGGACTGCCAAAGATCTCGGCCTCTCGACTTCGACGCTCTTCCTCTCGATCGTCATCGGCAAAGGCCGTCGGGGCCCAGAAGATGAGCGAGAAGCCGATAAGATAACAAAAAAACTTCATCGAGAACGGCTCTCAATCCAGGCTCGGGTGAAGATATGATCGGGCTGCTCCTCCAGCTCCACGGAGCGAAAGACCATGGTCGTGCGGTTGCCCGTTTCCACCTCGTCAAAGATTCGGATCTCTCGGGGAAAATAGGCCGTCGATTCACCGTCTTCGGAGCGAATTCGCTGCCAGTTGGGATAATAGAGGGTCCTCATCAAGCGCTCGGAGAGGGCGTAATCCTCCTGTTTTAAGAGATTGCCCGACTCCTTATCGACCCAGATCTCGAGGATGGGATAGGGAACATCCACGCCCTCGCGGGCGGTCAGTTTGAGATGATGAGCGGTATAGGCCCCGAGGGTATCTTCGCCCTCGTAGGTGGCGGTGAAATTCTCGGAGAGATTCATGCTGTCAAAATCGGCCCGCTGGCCGCCGGTACCGCCGATTCGCTCTCGCTCGGTTCGTCGCTCCCAATTGCCCACGGTGGGGTCGTACAGAAAGAGATTTCGATCGATGCGCAGATAGCCCTTGCCGGCCTCCGCACGAGGGCGGGTAAAGAGGAGCACCGTTCGGTCCGAGGATTGGCGCCGATAGACGACCAATTCGTACGCCGTATCGCTCTGCCCCTCTTCGACCTGGTCGATATAAATCAGGGCCCGATAATCGCTGACGCTCTGACGACGGTCGTCGAGCTCTTTTAAGACCTCCTGGACTTCGGCTTCGCTCAGGGCCAGTGCCGACGGAATACCGATGGCGAGGGTCGTGATGAACGTCGCCGCGAGGATGGTGATGAGGGTGATAAAGCGCTGCATAGTCTCTCCTGGTACTTAACGATGAATCGCTTCTACCGGCTGCATTCGAGAGGCTCGCCAGGCCGGGAAGAAAGCGGCAAGGCCCATGACGAGCGTCATGGCGATGACCGCGCCCAACACCTGTTTGAGTCCGACGACGAGGACGAATATATCATTCAACAAGATCGCTCGCACGGCGTCGGAGGGGATGGGGATTTGTGCGGCCGTTATTGCGGCTGCCACGGCGGTTCCCAGGGCTGCTCCCGCAAGGCTTGCGGCCAATCCCAGCAGGAAAGCCTCCACCGCGAAGAGTAATAACACTCCGGTGCGGGTCATGCCGATGGCTCGCACCGTTCCCAACTCCGGGGTTCGCTCGCGCACCGAAATCCACATCGTGTTCATCATGCCCACGGCGATAATGATCGCCAGAATTCCAATCAATAAAAAGGCGATGGTGTCGAGAGCGGTGACGATCCAGGTCAGAAATGAGATCTCATCTTCCCAGGTCGTCAGGTCCAGCCGTTGCCCCGTCCAGTCCTCGCCGGAGACCGTCTCGAATTTGGCAAAGAAGGGCTCCGGCTGATGCTCCAAAAGGGTATAATCTTCGCTCAAAAAGGCCGCTCGAAGCGTATCCATGACCTCTTCGGAGCGGTCGATATCTTCCAGATAGATCAGAAGCGCTCCCGTGGTCTGATCGCTTAAATCATAGAGGTCGAGGACCACGCGGGAAGGCACAAAAATGGCGAAATTACTCAACAGGCCGATATCTTGCGCCACGGCCACGACGGTTACGTCGACGGTGTTGGCCTGACCTCGAAAGGTCTGGGTTCGAAGAGTGATGGTGTCGCCGACACGGGCGTCGAGGCGGCGGGCCTGACCGGCGAAGATGACCGCCGTATTCGGTCGACTCAATCCCTGAATATCGCCGACCACTTCCTGGCGGCCGTCGTCGACATATTCGCTCTCCTCGGCCAATTGGAGCACATCGGCCAGGATGGTCTCGTCTTCGATGTCGACCCCGGCGACGCCGGCCTGCATGGTCGCGCCGGCGGTGATCAAGGAGGCGAATCCCCGCTGTCGATCGACGATCTGGACGGCGCCGGTGGTATTCTCCTCCACGATTCGACGAGCCCGGGCGCCGTCTTCGATCAAGGGGGTCACGTCGGTGGGCGTGGTCTTATAAAAGCCCGAAACGTTGACGTGGCCGGCGCTCAACGTGGTCGCCGAGCGAAGAAGATGGCCCCGGGTCCCCTCGGAGATCCCCTGAAAGAGCACCAGAAGAGCGGTCACCATGGCGATCGCCAGGGCCAGCCAGAGGGTGCGCCGGGGGGCCTGCACGAGGTTGCGGGCGGCGATTCTGACGATGATCAAAAAGCGGTTGATGCTATTCATTCGCCCCTCCTCATGGCCGTCACGGGCTGAATTCTGGCCGCCAGGCGCGCCGGATAAAGGGTGGAGATCAGGCCCACCGCCGTGATCGCTGCCACGCCGGCCAACACATGGGCGACGGTGACCATCGGATAGAGCCTTGGCCCGGAGAAGAGAAAGCGCAATACGTCATTGGTGGCTCCGATGCCGACCTGCCCGAAATAAAGTAGGAGGCCCGCGGCGCCGAAGGCTCCGATGCCGCCGGCCACGACTCCGAGGACCACTGTTTCTACCAGGATCATGGTCAGCACCGTGGAGCGAGGTGCTCCGATGGCTCGCAGGGTCCCGATCTCCGAGGTGCGCTCCATGGTGGCCATGACCACGGCGTTATTGATGATCACCAGGGCGATCAAAAAGATGATGCCCATGGCGATAAAGAGGGTCACCCGAATCACGGCGATGAATTGGCCCACGATGCCGGAAGCGGATTGCCAGTCGACCACCTGAAGTCCCAGGTCGGCTTCGTCGACGGCCGCCTGAACCAGAGCCTGACTGGCCCTCAAGTCTGAAGCATCCCGGAGGATGACCGCGGCGTTTAAGGCGATGCCCTGGTCGATGGCCTGTTGATCGTAGGTAAAGGAGGAGCGATCGCGATCGAAACTCACCGCCTCGTCGGCCAGTCCGAATCCGACGGAGCTGTCCCCGTCGTCTACAAGCGAGCCGCCCCCTCCGAAGAGTTCGTCTTCGGCGGAGTCCCGTTGCACGTCTCGAAGGCCGACGTCCTCTCGAATGGCCCGCAATTCGGCCATCTCCTCTTCGCCGAAGACGCCCATCAGATCCCTGAATGTGACCATGTCCATCAGATGAGCGGACCCTGCGATATCGGCGTCTTCCAGTCCCGAGAACTCGAAGGTTCCCCAGATCTTGACGTTGGCAGCGCGCAAGAATCCGCCCCGCGTAAAGGTTCGAACGGCGACCGTATCGCCCACGTCAATTGCGTAAAGATCGATATGAGGGGCGATGACCTCGTAGAAGAGATCGTGTCGAGGCCCGATGGTCTGGTCGTCGACGGCCAGAAACTCCCGCAATAATTGGGTCAACGTTTGATCTTCTGAGCCGAGATGTTCCTGAAGGGCTTCTCGGACCTGAGCGGCGCCCCGGGGATCGAGCTCGATGAGCACGCGATTATATTGCTCCGGCAATGCCTGAACTCGGCTCTCCAGCGATGGATTCTCGGCGATCAGGGTTCCACCTTCTACTTCATCACGGATCGCGTCCAGATCGCGGGCGACACGATTTTTGAAATAGCGCTGGGCCGTTCGCTCGCTGACCAGAAGGCCCCGCTCAAAGGGCGGAATCTTTTCGCCGCGGACCACTTTCAGGCGGTCAAAGGCTTCCGGGAATCGACCGGTGTCGGTGCCCAGAAACCGTAAAAATAAGGTTCGACCATCCTCCGAGAGAGAAGCGATCCGTGTGGATAAAAACTCCATGCTGTCGCGGGCGTCGGCTTCGTCGAAGAGGTCTCCGGAATCGGGGACCCGAAGAGGCTCCCAGAACTCCGGGTCTTCAAGAGTTTCGATATCGGCCAGCGCTCGGTCGATTTCTTCGACATCGGAGGCTACGGAGAGCCGGTTCTCAAACTCCGTTTTCAGAAGCGCGCCGATTTGCTGGAGCCGTTCGATGGCGGCTTCGATCTCAAGTGGGTCGCCCTCCAGTCGAGCCTGCCGAAGGGCGTCGATGGCCTCGTCGGTGGGGCTCGAGGTGAGCGCCGTGCCCCGTCCAAGTCCCATGGGAAGGACCGCTTCTACCTCATCGAGGCCTTCGACGACCCGACGGACTTCGGCGAAGTCCTCGATGATGCCGATATTTTGATTGTCGAAGAGCTGCCCGCCGAAAAGCGCCAGATCGTCTTCAGCGTCGGCCGAATACAGCTGGAGATGACCGGCGAGGCTGCCGGTGATGGAGCGGGTCATGCCGTCTTCGATGCTGTCCAATAAGGCCGTGGTGGTGACCACTAGAAAGGCCCCGAAGACCATGATGAATCCCACGATCAACGTCTTGGTGCGCTGGCTGCGCAGATTGCGGATCCCGATGAAGATGAGCATCCCCAATCGCTCCAGGTGCCGATTCATGGCGCTCCCCGGGCATCACCGCTGTCGCTGTTGGTGTCCTCGTCGACCAGTTGGCCGTCGCGAAGATGAACAATTCGGCCGGCCCGCTCGATGACCATCGGGTCGTGGGTGGAGAAGATAAAGGTCGTCTCCTGATCCTCGTTGATCTCTTTCATCAGGTCGATGATCGTGCGGCCCGTTTCGGAGTCGAGGTTGGCCGTGGGTTCGTCGGCCAACACGATTCTGGGTCTGGTCACCAGGGCTCGGGCGATGGCGACGCGCTGGCGCTGTCCGCCGGAGAGCTCATTAGGCCGCTGCCGAAGTTGAGGGGTTAGATCGACGCGCTCGATCATCTCCAGCACTCGCGTGCGCCGTTCTTTGCGGGTCATTCCGCCCTGTAAAAGAAGAGGAAACTCCACGTTCTGGTAGAGATCGAGGGCGGCGATCAGATTGAAGGCCTGAAAGATGAACCCCAGCTTCTCAAGACGCAGGCGGGTCAGGTCTCGGTCTCCGAGCTCCGAGGTGAGCTGCCCGTCGACGCGGACCTCTCCGGAGGTCGGGACGTCGATACAGCCGACCAGGTTCAAAAGAGTAGTCTTGCCGCTGCCCGAAGGCCCGGCCACCGTGGTAAATTCACCGCGATAAAACGTAAGATCTACGTTTCGCAGCGCCTTCACCGTCACTTTTCCCAGGGGATAATCTTTGTCCACCGAAGCCAACTCTACTACAGGCTTCATCTACGACCTCGCTGCTGACAGAAGACCCAATCGACGAGGTCACTGTAGACACCTCGCCGCGAAAAGAAAGAGCTCATCGCCTTCGCTTTCCCTCGGCGACCAGGATGTTGGCGTCCGGTGAGTCCTCCAGATAAAGCAGGGCTACGGTGTTTCCGATTCGCGAGGTGTCGGCGGGCTGTGATGGTCGGCCCTCAAAACTACCGCGATGCCACTCTTCTCCGTCTACCGAATAGGCGTAATGATATCTCGGAGTGATGGCGCCACCATTAGAGCTGCCGTGAACCGTAACCTCGGTGATCTCTCCGATCACCCGCTTGCCCTCTTGCCAGACTCGTTTCTTTTGGCGGGATGAGAGCAGACCTGCCGTCAGTGATAAAAGACCGAAGAGGGCGACCAGTCCGCCGATGGGCGAAGTTATCCAGACCATGATCCAGAGCTCGCCCTCGTCTTCGGGCACCTGTGAGGCGATAAACCAGAATAACAGGGCGATAAATCCAATGACCCCAACGCCGATGACGATCAACATTATCCCGAGACCCGCAAAGATATCCCGGGACGCATAATAATGCTCAAATTCCTTCGACAGCGGTCTGGGCGCCGGCGGGATCCCGGCAAAGAGTTGTCGACCGATTCGTTGCACTCCGTCGGAAGGAGCGGCGGGGCCCTGCTGGAGAACCTGACGAAGACGTTGGGCCGCCCGGGCTGCATCGGGACGGTCCGAGGCCGAGGGCGAAAGCATCTGCGTAAGAATCTCCCGGTAATTTTCGGGGATGTGCAATCGCGCGAGGTCGATTCGGCGTTGATCGTCCATCAGGGTCTGGGGATCTTGTCCCGACAAAAGGGCAACCCCGGTCGCCGCCACGCCGTAGACGTCACTCGCCGGAGAAGCAGAGCCCATGAGTTGCTCGGGAGCCATAAATCCGAAGGTCCCGGCCACCGTGCTTCCGGCGCCTTCGTCGGATTTCAAGGCCACTCGCACCGAGCCGAAGTCGATCAACACAAGCGAGCCATCTTCGGCGCGGCGCATGATATTTTCGGGCTTGATGTCGCGGTGGATTACGGGCGGTGAAAATCCCTGCAAATACGTGAGTATATCGCAGAGCTCGGCCAGAACGGCGAAGACATCGTCGATCCTGGAAGTCGTTTTTTGAGCGTCGGCAAGAGTCTGGCCGTCGATAAACTCCTGAACCAGGTACAGGGCGGTGCTTCGGCCGGCATCGACGCTGAATTGATCGATGAAGTCGGGGATCCCCCGGTGGTCGAGTTGGCCCAAGACCCCGGCCTCTCGCTCAAAGAGCTCGAGACTTTTTAAGGACTGAGCCCGGCGCACGAGCATCTCTTTGATGGCCACGATTTGCCCATCGTTGATGCGCCGGGCCCGGTAGGTGGTGCCGAAGCTGCCGCTGCCCACGACGTCGAGCAGGTGATATTGGCCCTGCAGCGCCAGCGGTTCACCGCAACTTGAGCAAGTCGTCGTCGAGTCATCAACTTCGTGGCAGGACGGACAGATTAGATTCACCAACGCTTCACCTCTTTCGCCGGGATTGGCCGCAACTCGTACAGAAGAGGCGAACGCTAGCAAATTGCCTGTTCGGGCTCAATCAAACTCCGACGACGGGATAAACAACGAGCCCCAGGCAAAGCCTGGGGGTTGGGCATAGCTGGGCTACGCAGGTGGCAACCCACCGCTCCGTCAGGAAAGCGGTGATGACTACGTTAACTTTGGCGCCGAGGACATCCATGTCCTCGCCAAACAAAAAAGCGCTTTTTTCTACGGCGATGACAGAGATGTCATCGGCGCCAA
>SKNI01000471.1 GCA_007120615.1 Myxococcales bacterium
TTGGTTCAGGCCATCATGGAAAAGGACGCCGTCCAGCGAGAGCGAATCGTTCTGGGCTTTACCTCGCGAATGACCACCGATATCGATGCTCACGCCCGGCGGGCAGCGGGATATATGCAAGACGCGCCCATCAAACGGCGCACGGTCCTCAGACAATTGGCCGCCGCCGCTCGTTTCAGGGCGCAGTCAAAGATCGAAACTTCCACGTTGCTTCTGGCCGGGGCCCGGGACCCCCTGGCAGATCCCAGATGTGCCTTTCGACTCTCTCGACATCTCGGGGCGGCCCTTCATATTCACCCCGAAGCCGGCCACGACCTCTCTCTTGACGATCCCGCATGGATCGCCAGACAGGTTCGCACATGGCTGGCCGGTCAAAACGGGTTGACCTCACAAATCACCGAAGCCGCTGAGTAAAAAGACAAAGATGGGCATTCCATTCGACAAATTAACTCCGCCTCGATGGGGCGGAGAGGTCCCCGAGAGGGTCGACGCCCCGCCGCTGGTGCTGGGACCGCAATGTGTTATCGAGCCGCCGGTGATTTTATCGCCCATGGCGGCGGTGACCAATCCACCGTTTCGCAAGATCTGCCGCGAGATGGGCGCCGGTCTGGTGGTCACCGAGATGGTCAGCGCCCAGGGGTTAATTCACCGGGCGCCGAAGGCGATGAGCCTGGTCGATCTGCAGCCCGACGAGGCTCCCGTGGCGGTGCAGATCTACGGAAAAGATCCCGAAGAGATGGCCCGGGGAGCAAAAGTAGCCGAGGAGTTGGGAGCCCACGCAGTGGACGTCAATATGGGTTGTCCCATGCGAAAGGTCGTCTCCAGCGGACACGGAGCGGCGTTGCTATTAGATCCGGGGCGGGTCCGGGAGATCTTCGAAGCGATGAGTGATGCTGTGGACATTCCGGTGACCGGAAAAACCCGGGCCGGATGGGAGGACACAAACGTCATCGAGGTCGCTCAGGCCATGCAAGAAGGTGGTGCTGCGGCCCTGACCATTCACGGTCGGACCCGTAGCGATATGTATGACGGCCACGTCGATCTGGCGGTGATTTCAGAGCTGGTCCGCTCCGTAGATATCAAGGTCATCGGAAACGGCGACGTCTGTGACTGGAAGAGCGCCCGCAGAATGTTTGATATCACCGGCTGTGATGGAGTGATGGTCGCCCGGGGAGCGTTGGGAAATCCCTGGGTTTTTCAGGAGATCGCTGCCGATATGGCCGCTCTTTCGGTGCCTCCCCGCCCATCGCTGGAAGAGAAGCGAGCCACGATCCTTCGACATATCGAATTATACGTGGAGAGCTTCGATGCCCGCCGGATGTGTCTGGAGATTCGGAAACACCTGTTGTGGTATTTTCGAGGGACGCCGGGAGAGAAGATCTTGCGTCGACGCCTCTCGGGGCTGAAGTCCATCGATGATGTGATATGGGCGGTGGATGCGGCCATCGAGGGCAATACGGGTATCGAGGAGGTCGCCGCTAAGAGTCACCCTCGGGGAAAGAATGTGGGCGTTATGGGCGCTTAAGCATCTGTCGAATCGTGCGGCTTAGGATGTCCATTCCGAAGGGCTTCTGGAGCAATTTATGTTGTCTGGCGCTGTCCGGGCCCATCGCCAGGGCATCGGCGGTGTATCCGGACATCAAGATCACCGCCGTCTCGGAGCGCTCTTCGGTGATGATTCGAGCCAGGGAGACGCCGTCGGTCCCGGGCATGATAACGTCAGTCAGGAGGAGATCGATAGGCCCGCTAAAGGAGCGGCTCAGCCGCAGGGCATCTTCGGCGTTGGACGCCTCCATGACCTCATAGCCCTTGCGCTCCAGAAGTTGCCGCATGGGCTCGCGCAATTCGGGTTCGTCTTCCACCAATAAGATCGTTTCGGTGCCGCCGTTGGGTGTTCCCTTTCTGGCGCGTCGCAATTTTGCGGGGGTCTGGGCTTTTTCCCGCGACGAGGGCAGATAGATTCGAAACGTCGTCCCCCGATCCACTTCGCTGTCGACGGTGATCATTCCGGAGTCCTGGGTGATCACGCCGTAGACCGTGGAGAGCCCGAGGCCTGTGCCTTCTCCCACTTCTTTGGTGGTAAAGAAGGGGTCAAAGACCTGCTGTTGAATCTCGGCGGGCATCCCCACCCCGGTGTCGCTGACCTCCAAAACCGTATAGGCCCCTCGGGGAAGATCGGCGGGAACCGCGCTGCTGGGGCCGTTGACGTGGAGGTTGAAGGTGCTCACCGTGAATTTTCCGCCCTCGGGCATGGCGTCTCGGGCGTTAAGCGCCAGATTCATGATGACTTGCTCGAGCTGACCGCGATCAGCGTCGATATTTCGAAGATCGCTTCCCATGGCGAGGTCTACGCGGATGGTCTTTCCAAAAAGACTCTCCAGGACTACTCGCATATCATCGAGGACTTCATTGGGGTTGACCGGCTCGGCGTCGCGAGCCTGGCGACGGCCAAAGGTCAGTAGTTGCCGGGTTAATTTGCTTCCCCGAGAGGTGGCGGTGATGATCCGCTCCATGCTCCACTCCAGGCGTTCCGGATCATCGAGGATGTCGCGCATGATGAAGCAGTGGCTGTTGATGATGGTCAGGATATTATTGAAGTCGTGGGCCACACCGCCGGCCAGTCGTCCCATGGACTGCATCTTATCGGCGTGCTGGAGATTTTTCTGAATTCGCTTCTCCCCGGTCGTATTGATCGCCATGGCCAGAAGATAATCGGGGGACCCATGGGAGTCCTGGATCGCGACACAGGCGAAGTTCGTCCAGGTGAGGCGCTTATCTTTGTCGAGAAAGCGCAACTCCAGGCGCACGAAATCGCGCTGTCCGGAGCGCAACTCATCGCGCAGGGGCTCCCATATCGGCGTGTCTTCGTCGGCCAGCAATTGCGCCGTGGTGAAGCCTCGCATCTCTTCGAGCGAGTACCCGAGCATCTCTTGAAAGGCCGGATTTGCTTGTTCACACTTTCCGGACAGGCTCAACACGACCAGTCCGATGGGACAACTATCGAAGAAGGTCCAGAATCGCTTCTCGCTGTCGTGAAATTGTTCCCGGATATGGTTATGGCGCATGGCCCGTTCGATGGTATGGGTCAATAAAGGGCCCATCACCTGAGGTTCACCGGCGCGAATGATATAATCGTGGAGTCCACTCTCAATGCCGGCCTGAACTGTGTTGAGCGCTGCCGGTTCGGCGATAAGGATGGTAGCACAGGAGGGGGCGACCTGGCGCAAAAAGCGGACGTATTGAAGCGGCTTGTCGTCGCCTTCGACGGCTTCGATGATTGCGAAGTCAAACCCCTTGATTTTTTGTTTAAAAGAGCTTCTCAACCCACCATCGTTAAACGGGGAGGTCTCCAGAGGGAGATTGGTGTGCTCCAATTCGGGGCAATTTCCATAAACTAATGCGCGCAACAGCTTACTCATCTATCAATACTCCGGCGTACGTCCCCGGAAATGTCATCACTAATACAGGCCAGGTTCGCGATGTATCCCTGCTTGTGTCTATGATATCAGTCCAGACCTTACTTGTCAGGCATGTTATCGAAGGTGAACGACCGATGGAAAGGGTATCTTTACGAAATGGTCTGCGGGCGGGATTGTTGATGATCATCCTCTTCTTTGTGGGATGTGCCAGCGCTGCTCCGCGGTTTTCGCCAGAGGTGCAAAAGTCTTTTCGCGACAATGATATGCGCCGGATGGAGACCGCTCAGTTGCGGGTCTATTACCCCGAGCATCGTCAGGAAGAGGCCCTCCATATCGCCAGTCGTCTGCAGGGGTGTATGGATGACTTAGAAGAGCAGCTTCCCCGGCCTACCGACTGGGGACGGGTTCCGGTATTTTTGCCGGAGGTGGAGTTCAATAACGCCTATGTCTCTTTTGGCCCGGGCAACGACCCCCATATCGTGGTGCCCACGTTTTTTACGGCCAATATCTTCGGGGAGCTTGGATTTACACCCAGCATGTCGGCGGTGAGCTGTCATGAGATGGTTCATTATATTCACCTGATCCAGATTCACGGTCTCTTCGGGTTGATTAATCGGATCTTCGGGCCGTCGATCAACCCCCAGATAGGGCTTGATTTATGGTTCTTTGAAGGCCTGGCTACCTATTATGAGAGCCAGTTGGTGGAGGGAGTGGGGCGCTACGGGTCTCCTATCTGGGAGAGTTTCTTTGCCGCCGGGATCCAGGACACCCACCTCGACGGCGGTCGGTTGAGCCAATTTGATCGAGAAGTTCCCTATGGGGGGCATTATCTGATCGGGTCCTATTTCGTGGCGTACCTGGCCGAGACCTATGGAGAAGAAAAATTATGGGAGCTCGTCGATCGCCAGGGGTCGTCGATTCTCTTTTTTATGGGAGTGAGCCTTCGGTTTTATCGGGTCTATGACAGGTCCCTGGGGGCATTGATCTCTGATTTTGAAGAGGAGATGAGGCGGCGATATCAGGCGCGCCAACGGCCTCCGGAGCAGCAAAAAGAGAGGTGGCTGGGCCAGAGCGCGATGCTCGAGTCCGGGCCCGATGGACTCCGAGCGATCTACTCCCGGGATCTCGATACGGTGGGCTCCATCGAGATTTTTGACGGCAACGGTGAGCGAATCTTGCGCCGTCAGATTCCCGACGTATTGCCGGGGCGAAGGGTGGTAGCGGCGCGGTCACTGGAGGCGATGCGCTTTTCGTCGGATGGACGCTACTTATATTTTCTGGTCTACCATCTGGGAAGTGCCCAGCCCCGTACCACGTTGATGCGCCTGGAGTTGGCCACCAGACGGCTGCGCACGGTCCGCGATGAATTGCGCGGGGTCGGCGGAGATATCACCCCTGACGCAAACTCGTTTATTCTGGCCGCCGCCGAGGGAGATCGGGTCCAATTTCGAAGCATCGATCTGGAGGGTGAAGAGGACGAAGATCTCTTCTCACTCCCACCGGGAGCTTATGTAGGCTGGGTTCGAGTTTCTCCCGATGGAACGAGGCTGGCCTTTACCCTGATGGAGGACGAGGAGTGGTCGGTGGCGGTTGTCGACCTCGTCGATGAGCCGGGCTATGAGCAGGGCGGGCTGTTGGGTAAGTGGACCACCGGAGACTCTCATCGACCGGCTTTTGACCCGGTCTGGCTCGACGATGAGCGACTTCTCTTTGTTGCCTCCGATGAAGATCGAATTCAGCTGGTGGAGGGAAATCTCATCGACGGCACAGCGATTCGTCGAAGCGATGTTCCCTATATGGCGTTCAACCCTCGGCCTCACGCCGATGGTGGATTTCAATTTCTCAATCGTCAGGGCTGGGGCTGGTCTCTGGACCGCATCGATGGTGGATTGGGAGAGCCCACGGAGGCCGTATTCTGGCAGCAGCCTTCCCAGGATCTGGAGGTCCAGGGAGACTGGGAGGATACGACCCGGGAAGAGGTAGCGATCACGGGATACGATCCCCTCCAAGAGGTGACCGTATTTGATGATTCGCCCTATTCGTCGTTCGACCGGCTCTTTATCCCTCGTCTGGTCATCCCCTGGGTTTCGGTGCTTTATCCCAACGTCAGCGCTTCGCTGCAGATGAGTGGGCGCGATGAATTGGGGTTTCATAACTGGGCTGTGAGCGGGCGATGGGATTTTGTCGAAGAGCTCCCCAGCGGGAGTGTGGGCTATGTCAATGCTCAGCTCGCCCCCTGGTATCTCGGGCTGCAGGCGGCTTCCAACTGGCTGAGCGTCACCGAAGAGATTGATCCCGAGACCCTTCAGGCCACCGCCTGGCGGCTTCAGCGCGATCGCAGCCTGGTGGCGTATGCCGAGCGCAGCTTCTTTGATATCCCGGTGCAGCTCTCCTTTCAGGGAGTGGAGTTTTTCCGAGAGGAATTTCAAGACCAGCCCGAAGAGGAGCGCGTCCTCATCGGACCCCAGATGGCGACTCGCTACCGGGCCGGTCGCAGCACTGCGTACGGAGGTGCGCAGTGGCTCTTTGGGCTCTCCGGCTCGGCGGCCTATTATCCGGAGCAGCTGGGGTCCAATTTTTCGTTGGGTGATACCCGGTCCCAGCTTGAGATTCACACCCCGTTGCCGTTTTCGAAGCGACACCGCCTCCGGTTTTCCGGTCGGATTCGATCTCTTACGGGGGCGCCGGAAGGTCAGAATTTGATGCGGGTCGGTGGATTCGGAGCTCAGATACCGCTCTTCTCCAGCTCAGAATCTCAGGCGGAGTCTATCGCCGGCCAATTGGTACCACCGGCGTTTTCCTTCGTCGAATCCCTGCGAGGCTACGAAGACTTCGGGCTCGCCGCCAATCAGGTGGCCATCGGTGATATTAATTACCGCTATCCCCTCATCATCGATCGGGGGGCCGCGTCTGCGTTGTTGCTCTTTCCGTCGGTATTTTTGAGGGGAATGGACCTGGAGGGCTTTGCTTCCGGGGCCACCATCATTGATGGAAATCTGCACGCTGCCGTGGGAGCCAGCGCCGACGTCGCATTTATGCTATGGACAATCCCCCTGCGAATTCGGTATCAATTTGCTCAGCGATTAGTTGATGACCTCGGCCAGGTACACACCATCAGTCTCGGGGTGGGAGCAGAACCCTGACGCCTCAAAAGTCCGCTCAGAATGAATGCAGATTAATACAGGGTAGCGGAAGAGCCGCGCGATCCTGGTTGTTTGAAAAACGACTCGATTTCCTTTGTGAAAGCCACCTTGCACGGAGAACATTATGGACCCCTTATTTTTCGATGACCAACTCGAAGGCGGACGTCCCACCACCAGGGACCGGGCCGAGATCGATGATAAATATAAGTGGAACCTCAATGATATTTACCCTGATTGGGACGCCTGGAAAAAGGACCTGGAGTTGATCCGCGAGGATATGGACGCCTTCGTCGAACTCAAAGGAACGATGAGTCAGGGACCCCAGCAGGTTCTGGCGGCCTTTGAGTTGAGCGACCGTATCGGGATGATGGCTTATAAATTATTTCGATTCCCCCAACTGACCTTTGATATCGATCAGCGAGACAACGAGGTTCAGGGACGTCTGCAACAGGTGCAGGCGATATTTGCCGAGCATTCGGCGCGGTCGGCCTGGTTTACCCCGGAGATCTTGCAGATCGATCAAGAAGAAATCGAAGAATGGATCGAGGAGACGCCCGGGCTGCAACCCTACGGCTTTCCCATCGCCGAGATGTATCGAAATCAGGAGCACGTCCTCGATGAAAAGGGCGAGGAGATTCTGGCCTACGGGAGCCGCTTTCGCTCCGCTCCTACCGAGGCCTATCGGGCGTTGACCACGGCGGATGTGAAATATAACACCATCGAACTCTCCGACGGAACGACCACGGAAGTCAGCTACGGAGAGTACTCCAATATTCTCCACACCCGCCGCGAGCAGAGCGATCGAGCAAAAGCCTTTGAGGCTCTCTATTCGATCTTTGAGGACAAGAGAAATACCCACGCTGCCCTGTATAACGGGATCTGTCAGCGGGATTGGGCTCAGGCCCAGGCCAGAAATTATCCGAGCACGGCCGAGGCGGCGCTGGATAGCGATAATGTGCCCGTGTCTGTGCTGGAGACCTTGATTGAGACCGCTTCTTCCGGGGCCGAACCGCTTCGTCGCTATCATCGACTGCGCAAAGAAGTGCTGGGTCTTGAGGAGTATCATCCCTACGACGGCAGCATTCCTCTGGTAAATATCGACAAAAAATATCCTTACGACCAGGTCCGTGATCTGATCATCGACTCGGTGGCTCCCCTGGGAGGGGCCTATCAGGAGCGAATGAAAGAAGCTCTCACCGGAGGCTGGCTGGACGTTTACGAAAACGACGGCAAGCGCTCGGGGGCGTATTCAGCGGGGGTCTACGGCGTTCATCCCTATATGCTGCTCAATTATACGGACACTCTCAACGATGTGTTCACCCTGGCCCATGAGCTCGGGCATACGCTGCACACCGAACTCTCCAGTGCCGCCCAGCCATTTGCCACCTCCAGCTATACGATTTTTGTCGCCGAAGTCGCCTCCACGACCAATGAAGCTTTGCTCCTCGATCATATGCTCAACAATACCGACGACCCCACCGAGCGAGCTCTTTTATTGCAGCAGGCCATCGACGGCATCGCCGGCACGTTTTACTCCCAGGCGCTCTTTGCCGACTATGAGTTGAGCGCCCACCGAGCGGTGGAAGAGGGCCAGCCGATGACGGCGGAGAGCCTCGACAAGATATATTTTGAGCGGCTTCAGGCCTTATACGGTGATGCCTTTACCCTGGACGACCTTTACCGGGTCACCTGGGCTCGGATTCCCCATTTTTACAACTCCCCCTATTACGTCTACCAATACGCCACCTGTTATGCCTCATCGGCCAAAATCGTCACCGGGCTGCTCTCCGATGACGAATCTACCCGTCAAGAGACGGTGGAGCGCTATATCCGGCTTTTGGAGAGCGGTGGGAGCGACCATCCCATGAATCAGCTGCGCGATGCCGGCGTCGATCTCAACGATGCCGAAACCGTTCAGGCTGTCACCCGTCGCATGGATGAATTGGTGGGGATGTTGGAAGAGGAGTTGAACGCTATTCGATGATCTCTTGTAATTGATGAAGAGATACGAATTTATCGAGGACCGGGCGGTTCTGTTCTTCGAGGAAGTCGCGCATCTCTTTGGAGAAGACACCGCCGCTGATAAAGGCCAGTCGCTTCAGGTAGTGGGGCGCCTTCTTCTGGAGGGCTTCATAGAAGTTGCGTCCGTTCATATCGGGCATCATCACATCACAGATGACCAGATCGAACCGCTCGGGGTGGGCCGCCAGCCGGTCGAGTGCCTCCCGGGGATGGGCACTGAACTTGAACCGGAAAAATCGTTTTAGGCGACGTCTCAGGGAGTTAAAAACCTCCGGTTCGTCGTCGATGAGCAGAACTCTCGGTCTCTCCTCATCGGGAGGGGGCTCAGGACTTGCCGCGGGCTCCACCGATATCTCTTCGACTTCCGTAGCCTCAGAGGGAGGAAAAATGAGCCGAAAAGTAGTGCCTGTGCCGGGCTGAGAGTCCACCTCAATATGGCCATTCATGGCCTCTACCAGTGTATGAACGATCGAGAGTCCCAGCCCCGTTCCTTCGCCGATTGCTTTGGTGGTAAAGAAGGGATCGAAGATCCGGTGGCGAATCTCGTCGTCAATTCCTTTGCCTGTATCGATGACCTCCACCATGGCCTGTCCATCGGTGGTAGTGGAGGTCTTGATTTCGACCGTGTTTTCACAGGCTTCACCCAGCGGCAAAGCCTGAGTGGCATTGATCAATAGATTCAAAAAAATCTGCCCCAGACTGCGAGGATTGGCCTCCACCAGGGGGACGTCACCGTAGCTCTCCACGAGTTGGGCCCGATGGCGGATCTCATTTTTAGCCAGATTGACCGTCGATTGGAGACTCTTTCGAAGGTCGACGGGCTTAAAATCGTCTCCAGCCGAATGGGAGAAAGTTTGCAACCCCCGAACGACTTCTTTCACTCGCAGGGCCCCCTTGATGGCCGCGTCCAGGGCTTCCTGGAAGTCTTCAGTAGATTCATCGAGGCCGTCTGCAACTTCTTGAATATACTCCAGATTTCCAAGAACGAAAGAGAGGGGGTTGTTGATCTCATGTGCCACGCCACCGGCGAGAGTTCCCAGTGACATCAACCGTTTGGCCACCGAAAGACGGGCCTCCAATCGCTTCCGCTCGGTGACGTCGCGGATTACTCCGACCAGAAAATGTCGCCCCTTCTCATCGATGAACCGGGTCTTCTTGGTAATAATGATATGCTCCACACCCTCGGCATCGGTGAAACTCTCTTCATTTTCATCGGGTTTGCCTGTGGAGAGAACCATATTGTCTCGCTCCCAGAATACGTCGGCTTCGGCTTTCGTAAAGAAGTCGTAATCCGATTTGCCCAGAAGTTCCTCCAGGGAGTACCCCATAGATTGACAACAGGCTTCATTTAAGAAGATCCACCGATGGCGGTCATCTTTGACGAAGATGGGATCGCCCATGCTATCGACGATTCGTCGCAGGAAGGTGCTTTCCCACTCATCGGGTCCAAATACCTCGGTTTCGTTGGTGTCTTTCACCTTCGTCCTCGATATAGATCTTCGAAAACACTCCGGTTTTGGGGAGTGTTCTGCTGGCCGTGATAATATTTATATTCTTCATAGTAACCGGTTTCTTGGGGAATCGGTAGTTCGGTGATCGAGATCGAGGATCGAGGATCGAGGATCGAGATCGAGGATCGAGGATCGAGGATCGAGATCGAGGATCGAGGATCGAGGATCGAGGATTGAGGATCAGATTAGTAGATCTTTTCGGGGATCGCCGGTACCAGGCCCCGGGGCACATCGGGGATCGGGAAGCCGCCCAACTCCAGGATGGGGAGGATCCGTCGCAGATCCATAATGGTGCCGATCTCCAGAAGGTCCGTAGGCCGAATCCACTCGAAGTCGATGCACTCCCGAGCGCGCAACGAGAGTTGGGAGCGGGGGCCGTTTAAGCTGCAGAGAAAATAATGTGCCGTCTCAAAGACAGCCAGGGGGCGTTCGATGGTGACGCGCAATCCGGTCTCTTCGAAGGCCTCTCGTACGCAGGCGACTTCGGGCCATTCATGCCGCCAGATCGTTCCCCCGGGGGGGCACCATTGGCCACCTCGTCCTACTTGAAAAGCGCGCCGAATAAAGAGCAAATCGCCGCGATCCTCGATTAGAGCCCATGACGAACTCATGAGAATCCTTATCATTGATGTTCACCGTCACCGAGGCCATTGACTCGGTGAAGGCAATTACGAAATTATTTTCTTCGTTGACGATGGGTATCGTCTTTACAAAGAGTAAA
>SKNI01000003.1 GCA_007120615.1 Myxococcales bacterium
CAGCACATAGAAAGAGGTTGCGTCGCGGCGGTGCAACACCGCAAGACCCGAAAGGGGTAGTAGTTCAGTTGGTTAGAATGCCGGCCTGTCACGCCGGAGGTCGCGGGTTCGAGTCCCGTCTACCCCGCTTATTCGAGAAGATGAATATAATTTAAAAAGGGCCGCTTTTATGAAGCGGCCCTTTTTTAGTTGCACCACACCTTTTCACCTCCTCTTTGTTGACAGTATTTCAGCGGACCGTCACAGTGAGCAGGTGAGCGAATTGCTGCGCGAGAAAGAGATGATAAACACTGTCCGAACCCTTCTTATTTGCCTCGGTGTGGTGCTGTGTACCGGCGGATGTGCCGCGGTGGACACCGCCACAGCCCCGTCGGAGACGTGGCCCGATTCTGCTGCAGCGCCCTGGGAGAAGGTAGAGACCCCCCTGGCCCCGGCTGTCGAAGGATGGGATGAGGCCTCCGACCGGCTACCTCTTGAGGATCAGGGGAGTACGGCGGGGATCTTCGATCTGGGATATCGATTCTATGTTCAGGGGCTGACTCAGGTGGATGGGCCGCGATGTGAGCATCGCCCCACATGCTCTCGATATTCTCATCAGGCGGTTCGCAAGCACGGGATGGTGATCGGCTCCTTTCTGGCCGTCGATCGCCTGATGCGAGGCAATCGCTCCAGCGCCATTCGACGCCTTCCGATCTACCGCGTCTATCAGGGGTCGATTTATTATCACGATCCCGTCGAGTCCAATGACTTCTTTCTCTAAGATGATTCGGATCTCCCTGTTGGTCGCCCTTTCGATTGCGACTCTGGGCTGCTCTGATTCCGATGGAAAGGAAAATCAGCCTCTTCAGCCGCTGATCTACACCGAATACCCCGATCTTAGTCCTGAAGGGGCAGCGGTGCGGGAAGACCGTCTGATGCGCCAGCTTTTAGACGGGGTCACCGCCGGTGGTTGGGGCCGGCTGGAAGCGCCCTCGGAGCAGACCTTTCCTAAAGTTGTGGAGCCCGAAATCCTGGGCGCCACCATCGTGGAGGCCCTTCTTCAACAGGACGAGGAGCTCTGGGAATATATCTTTATCTCTCCGGAGGCCTACGCCGATCTGGTTCATGTTGGCCCGGGAGAGGCCGCCGAGTTCGTCGATAATCAGATGGGTAAATCCATGGAGTTATGGGAGCTTTTCTTCGGCACTCACTCCTCGGAGATGTCCGAGGGAGGCCTGGGCGCTCTTTTGGAATTTGAGTCCATTGAGTTGGGGCGTGGGAGGACCGTTCAGGGCGGAGTCGCCGGCGACGACGATGAAATCGCTCAATATTGGGGAAATCAGATCGTGCTGCGACATCGCGAATCGGAGATCACCTTTGCGTTGAATATCCCACGAATTTTTCGGGTCATCGATCATCGAGGCGGCCAGGGCGATGATGCCGAAGATGGCGAGGCGGGCGAAACCTACGTTTTCAAAGTGGCGTCCGAGATCGAGGCCGATTCGCGATTCGATACCTTTATCAGCATCGGGCTACACCTTAAGCCGCAACTGTTGCGGCCCACGGAATATCCCTTCCCCTTGAGCACCGGAAATTTCTGGCGCTACCGACGTTATCAAGCCGGTCATCAGGCGGAGACCGAAGATCCGCTGGAGCGAGGGTTGGAAGAACAACTCCGAGGGATCGCCGCCGATGAGGTGATCGTGGAGGTTCGTCAGGTCTCTCAATATGGTTCGTTGCGACTGATTCACATTCTAAGAGCGTACGACGATCAGAGCTATACTCGGACTCAGGTCTTCTGGGTGATCACGCCGCGGGGGATCTACCTGTGCAATTCCACCTGTCGAGATCGGATCGAGGATCTGGACTGGATGCTCGGGTATTTTCAAAGAGAAGTCCCCATTCTGGTATTTCCCCTGCGCACCCGCGACGCCTGGAGAGGGGCCGGCGGGGCCTCCGAAGATCCGATATTCGTCGTCGAAGATCAGTGGCATCAGATCGAGACTCCTGCCGGGACCTTCCCGGGAACCCTGGCGATCACCGGGGCGGGACCCCTCTCACAGGGCGATCGCTATCATCGAGGAGCCCAGATGACCCGTTATTTCGCACCGGGACGCGGCATCGTTCGCCAGGAAGTGCGCAGCAACGAATCTGAGGGCGGCCCCATCGACGTCATCGAAGAATTGGTGGAGTACCGGATCTCAAATTGAGGGGGACTGACCTATTCCAGATCGTATTCTCGGATCTTTCGCAGCAATGTATTTCTACCGATCTCGAGATCCCGGGCGCAGGCCGATCGATTGCCGTTATGTAGCGCTAAGAGATGCGCAATATAGCGCGATTCCAACTCTCGTATGGAGGGCCGGTCGTCGAAGGGATGGGCTGCGTCGTCTGATCGATCGGCACCCAGGGCGCGGACTTTTCGAGTGGCATCGGCCCGGGGAAGGGAGAGGGTGGACGGGGTGATCTCTTTATCGGAGAAGATCACCGCCGATTCCAGGCAATGTTGTAATTCTCGAACATTTCCCGGCCATCGATAACCGAGGAGCATCTCAAGGGCGTCGCCCCGCACTCCCGGGACCGGGCGTCCGTGGCGATGAGCGGCCCGGCGGACGAAGTGCTCCACCAGGTGACGAAGATCGTCGGCCCCTCGTTCTCGCAGCGGGGGCAATTCCAGCTGGACCACGTGGAGTCGATAATAGAGATCTTCGCGAAATTTACCCTGGCGGATTAACTCTTCTAAGCGCCGATTAGTGGCAGCGATGATCCGGATATCGGCCTTCAGCCGCTTCGTTCCGCCAACTCTGCAGAACGACCGCTCCTGAAGCAGGGTGAGTAATTTTCCCTGAAGACCGGGTGGCAGATCTCCGATCTCATCGAGAAAGAGCGTCCCTCCCTGGGCCACGGCCACTTTACCTTCTTTCTGGGAGTAAGCTCCGGTAAAGGCGCCTCGCTCATGGCCGAAGAGTTCACTCTCCATCAACCCCTGCGGGAAGGTGGTGCAGTCGATCTGAACGAAGGGTCCCTGGCGGCGGCTGGAATTATGGTGCAGGGCTCGGGCGAAGAGCCCTTTTCCGGTCCCCGACTCCCCACGGAGGAGCACGGTCGCATCCAGCGGAGCTACCCGCTGAACGTCGCGGATGACTTCTCTCATCACCTCTCCTCGGCCCACGATCTGATTGATGCCCTCTCCGTCCACGCTGCCATCGGCGTCTGATATCGCCGGGGTCAGAGTGGTCTTTTCAAGGAGTGCTGCGGCCTGTGCGGCCAATATTTTCAGGCGGTTTTCATCGGCCTCATCGAAGATCCCCTCTTTTTTATTGAGCACCTGCACCACACCGATCAGGCGATCATCACTGCTGTGTAGCGGCCCCGCCAACATGGTCCGGGTCTCATAGCCGGTGGTCTGGTCCACTTTTCCCCAGAATCGCACATCGCTCTCACAGAAGGGAACATTGACCGTCTGTCCCGTCCGGGCCACGTAGCCCGCCACTCCCTGAGAGAGGGGAACCCGGATCTCTTCCATCTCCGGAAGGTGGGCGGCGACGCTGACCAATTCCCGGGTTTGTTCGTCCAACAAAAACAGTGTTCCCCGGTCGGCCTGGAGGATCTCGGCGATAATATCGACCACCTCACGCAGGAGATCTCCGGCGCTGATCTCTTGACGGATCAACTCTCCAAGAGCCAGAAGAAGGGAGTCCTCCGAGATCTCTTCGGTGGCGGTATTATGGCTGCTCATTGCAGGCCTCCGGCCACTCGATGACCCGCGCCGGATAAGCCGATGATGCATTCCATCTCATCACGGGCATTATCCACCTGCAGGTACCTGGCACCATTTCTACGGGCGTGTTTTTGAGCAATTTTGACCTTCTCCTGCAGGCGTCGATCGTCATGAGTGGGGTGATGATGAGTCATCAAAAGTTTCTGGACTCCCGCCTCTATTGCCACCTCCACCGCGTCGATGGGAGTGGAATGGCCAAAGCCTTGCCGCTCTTCGTATTCGTCGGGAAAATATTGGGCATCCATAATCAAAAGATCGGCTCCACGAGCCAGCTCCACAAGCTCTGCACGGCTGTCCATCTGCACCTCCACATCACCGGAGAATACCACGGTGTGGCCCGCGTAGGATAACCGAAACCCCGTACTTCCCGAAGGATGGCAGAGCTCGGTCCACTCAATCTCCCATCCTCCAATTCTTCGAACCCCTCGCCTGGCGAGTTGCCCAAAATTCAACTCCGCCGGCAGGTCCGGGAGAGCGACGGGAAAGAGCGGTCGTCTCATCTGGCCTCTCAGAACCTCCTCCAGCGTCTGCCCTTCTCGGGACACCGACAGAAAATCAAACCGGGCCCCGGGTCGAAAGAAGGGGGAAAAGAAGGGATAGCCCTGGATATGATCCCAGTGCACATGGGTCTGCAAAAAGAGCGCCTCATCGAGGACGTCGGTGCTGCTATTGGCCATTGTGGCCAGCCCCGTGCCCCCATCGATGATGATTCGCGCCGGTCCCGTGGGCTCGGGCACCAGCGCCTGGATCTCGATACAGGTGGTCGAACCCCCGTGATTTTCAAATTGGGAGCCCGAGACGGGAATGCTACCTCGTGTGCCCCAGCAGGTGATCATCAACATAGGAACCTCTTCGGTGGTGGTGGGGTGAATGGACACACTTTCGTAGAGCAAGGGTGGTGCCAGAAGACCCTGAAAGGCGTGAGAGCCGGGGCCCCGATGGCTGTCATCGGCCTTATTTACAGGCGTTGGGATGTGTCAAGAAATCTTCAGTGCTCGAAGGTTTGAGGGGTTCAGTCGCGGGGGGGGAAGCGAAGTGGGCGGTTTTGGAACACCCAGGTGATCGATTCTGGAACAGGTGATCGAGATCGAGATCGAGATCGGGATCGAAAAACGTCGCGGCGGCGTTCCTTGTAGGACCCTTTCATATTTTTCTCTGGCGTCCTTGGCCCCTTGGCTCCTTGGCGATTTCCCTTGCTTTTCTCCGCTTCTCCTCTACCTCCCACCCTCCCCACCCAAAATAGTTTATAATAAACTTGATTAATCCCTATTGGTTTTGTAGGGTTTCTCTTGTCGGTAAATCCTACTGGTTTAGTAGGGATTAAAAAGAGAGAGACTTCAGCCATTGCAGATCAGACCCCAAAACAGAACTCTTCGCTCAACGAAGAGATCACAGAAAGGCTGGCCCATGCCCTGCGCGGGATGTCGTACGGCTCGATCGAAGTCACCGTCCATGATGGACGAGTGGTGCAGATCGAGCGGCGCGACAAAACCCGGGTAAAGATTCCGCTGGATGCAGGGGAAACCCCCAGGCCCGACACAGAGGGAATCTAAACCGTAATCTTCCGACCGGACCACCGGCGGTTTGAAATGAAAGAGTACGAATTCTCGACCCTTTATTCGTAAGATTCCACCGGAGTACCGGAGATCGCGAGAGATTGGGCGAACAACAAAAATGGAAGGTGCACGATGAACGTTTCAACCAGCAAGTATCTCGCTCATTTGTCGAAAATTACCGTCGCCGCAGTGGCGCTCTTTTTCGTGGCCGCCTGCGGAGAGGACACAACCGAGTTGGAGACTCCCGCGACGTGTTCTCAGGAATTACAACTCTGTGAAGCGCAGGTCTTTTTGGAAGTAAACCAATTGGAATTCCTCCGCCAAAACGGTGCCGTCGTCCTCGATACAAGGGACGAAGACGTCTACGTCAACGGTCATATCCCCGGGAGCCTCAACGCCAGTTGGCAGGTCTTTCGCGATCCCGAACTGAACGGAATTCTCTGGGATGACGAAGCCAAACTGCAGCAGGCTGCCCGCGATCTGGGCATCAATAACGACGACACCATCATCGTCCTCGGACAGGGCGACGGAAGTGGCGGCGACGCTCGAGCAGGACGTCTATTCTGGACCCTGGAATACCTCGGCCACGACAATGTCTACCTGGTAAACGGTGGATTCGATGCCTGGCTTGAAGCCGGCTACGACGGCCTGGAAGCGGGAACCACCGATGTGGCGGAAGGCGACTTTACCATCGACCTTCGCCCCGAGCGTCGAGCCACCCGCGCCGAAGTTGAAGCCGCCATCGAAGAAGGCACCATTCGTCTGGTTGATACCCGAACCATTGACGAATGGATCGGCGAAGAACTTCGCAATAACCCCGAAGGCGGCCACATTCCGGAAGCGATTCACTATCACTGGGAAGACGTGATGGAAGACGGAAAACTTCGTCCCCGAGAAGATATCCTGGCGGAATTCGAAGAGCTGGGGATCGTCCCCGGAACCCTGACCATTCCTTATTGCCAGAGTGGCGTACGAAGTGGATTTTTCTACGCGGTTTTGAAGTGGCTGGACTATCCGGAACCCAAAAATTACGACGGCTCCTGGTGGGAATGGTCCCGTGCCTTCGAAGATGGCGAGGTCGCTATCATTGTGCCGGAGTGAATTTTGGCTCTTAGACTCGCGTCTGAGAGATGATTGACAATTCCGAAGCTGTAGCGACGTTTTCGCTGCAGCTTTGGAAGTTTTTTTGGAGTCGATGATGACTGGTTCTGCCAAAATCTGGATTTCTCTTCTCAGTATTGCTGCTGTCGCATGGGCTGCGCCTGTCGCAGCAGAGCAGAGCCAGGAAGAACTCTTTATCGATGCCCACCGGGCTCATCAGTTGATCGAAGAGGGGGCCACCGTCATCGACGCTCGAGAGCGAAATGATCATCGCCGGGCGCATATCCCGGGGGCCTTTAATATCCCCTGGCAGGCCTTCGTCAGTGGATCGGAAAGTGGTGCGGTTATCGCCGATGATGACCGTCTCCAGACACTTCTTCGCACCGCCGGCATCTCCAACGATCGTCCCGTCGTCATTTATGGAAATTGGAGCAACGAGGGGGCCTGGGGAGAGGAAGGTCGTCTCTACTGGACCCTTGATTATCTGGGACACGATAACCTCCATATTCTCGCCGGCGGCTTGAGCGCCTGGATCGCATCCGATCGAAGCACAACCTTTGCGGGGATTCGACGTCCATCGGCCCCGGAGGTCGGTAATTTCACGATCGACCGCCGGGAGGATCGCCGCATCAGCACCGCAATGCTGCGACGATCTCTTTCCACAGATCAGCCTCCAGCGCTTATCGACACCCGAGAGCGGGTCGAATTCGACGGAGAGATCAAATACGGCGAGAGCCGCCCGGGCCATATTGAAGGCGCAACTCATCTGTGGTGGAGGTCATTTTTTGATGAGAGCGGGCAATTGCGATCGGCCTCCGATATCGAAAACGACCTCAACGCCCGGGGAATCAACAGAGATTCGACCGTCGTCGTATATTGCACCGGTGGCATACGCTCGGGATTTGTCTACGCCGTATTGCGCTCTCTGGGCTTTGAGAACGTCCAGAATTACGACGCTTCGATGTGGGAGTGGACCCGCGACGAAGATGCGCCGCTGGGATAAGCACAGTCGATAATCAGGGGACCGATTCCAATAGATCTGCAGCATCTTTTTCGTCGTTTCCCGGCGCTCAGGATGAGGCCGATGACAAGCCTCGAAGTCGTACGCCCTCGAACGGTCTTGAAATTGAAACTGATTTTCATTGGCAAACCGTCGGGGATCCGCTATTACAGAGCGAGTTCGTTGTTGCCACACTTGTAGGAGTTGCAGATGACAGTCGGTGAATTGCTGATTAACGGGGGGTGGGCGATGGTGCCTATATACCTCTGTTCGGCGCTTGCACTGGCGGTTTTCTGCCGAAAAGCTCTGGAGTTTCGAGCCGAGAAGTTAAGCAACCTGGACTGGCTTGAGGGCGTGGTGGAGTCCATCGAAAACTCCGAGATCGACGACGCCCGAGAGCAGGCAAAGAAAGCATCCCATCCTGTTGGAAGGGTGGTGGTGGCGATGCTCGGCATTCTGAGAAAGCGCCCCGATCGCGTAGAGGCGGAAGCCCGACGGGTAGGCAGTCTGGAGTTGCAGCGTCTGGAAAAGCACGTCGGACTGCTCTCCTTTATCGCACAGGCAGCGCCCCTTCTCGGGCTTTTGGGAACCGTGCTCGGCATGGTCGAATTATTCATGAGTCTTCAGGGCACGGGCGCCTCCAATGTAGACGCCGCGCTTCTGGCCTCGGGAATCTGGAAAGCTCTTTTGACCACCGCCGCCGGGCTGATGGTCGCCGTACCGGCGCTGGCAGCGTATTCCTATCTGAACAGTCGCACCGATAATTTTCGCCTCGTTCTCCGCGACGCCATCGAACGGGTGTTGACCGCGTTTCCGACTACGGGTGGAGACGGTCAAAAGCATCCCCGTCCCCAATTGGTCCATGAGGCGGCCGATGCAATTTGAGAGCTTCGAGCGAGAGAACCCCACGATTAATGTCTCCGCTCTGATCGATGTTGTTTTTATACTGCTGATTTTTATTGTGCTCGCTGCAAATTTTGATCGGATTCGTGAAATGAATATTCTCTTGCCATCGGCTCAGGAAACAAGCCAGGCCACGCCGGACGCGTTGCAGTTGACCGTGTCCTTGGAGGGGCCGCTCTATGTCGATGATCAAGAGATTGGCGAGGAAGAGCTGACGGAGAAACTTCGGGCGTATCGCGAGGAATTCGAGGTTCTGGTCCTGGTCAGTGACGGCCGCGTCGAATTAGACCGCGCCGTTCGCATCTTCGATAAAGCTTCGGCCGCCGGATTTGAGTCGGTCTCCATCGCAACCGAGGTGAGGCCATGAGACGAGAATTGAACAATAGAAGTCGTCCCGGCTGGGGTTGGCCGATCGCAGTAGTGGTGCTGGTACATCTTGGTCTGGCGGCGATCCCGCTTCACTTCTCGGAGGCTCATAGCGAGGAGCCCCCACCGATACGCCTGACGTTTACCGCGCCCACGCCGGTGGAGACTCCCCCCGAGCCTGTAAGCGAGCCCGAGCCGGAAGAGGTCGTCGAGGCCCCGGTAGAAGAACCGGTTCAAAAGCCTGCGCCCGCAGTGGTTGCCGATGTGCCCGAGCAAGTGGCGCCGGAGCCGAAAGTGGCGATCGCTGAAGAAGAGCCCGTCGTCGACATGCCGGACGTGGTGGATCTCCCCGAAGAGCCGGAAGTGGCCGAAGTCGAAGAGACCACTGAAGTTGAAGAAACCGAGCTCGCCGCCATCGAGCCTCTTCCCACCCCTGCAGAAGAAAAGCCGGTCGCTCCCGCTCCCGAGATCGATGAAGAGCAACCCCCTCAGAAGGTCGACTGGCAGGGATATGGGCGGACGATGATGCAATCCGTTCAATCGGAGCAGCGCTACCCGCGAATGGCCCAGCGCCGAGGTCTGGAAGGGACGGCTACGGTTCGGGTCGTCATCAATCGCGACGGAACCCTCTCCCGCGCCCCCGATATCGTCGACTCCACCTCTCACCGAAGCCTGGACCGAGAGGTCCTGCGAATGGTCGAGGCCGCCGCTCCATTTGCGGCTTTTCCCGGAGCTTCCGACGCTGACGAGCAGGAGTTCGTGATCCCCGTCCGGTTTCGCCTGAAGAGCTAGTATTTGAGGAGCGCGGACGTCCTCGTCCGCATGAAGTAAAAGCGCTTTTTTCTGAGCGGACGGGGACGTCCGCGCTCCCGACGGCTAGCGTTATTCGACAGTGAAGTCGGAATCGATACGGGCCACCGCGCGCTCGATGAAGGTCTCCGGCGATCGAGGAATCCGGGGCCCACCACGTACCATCTTAATGCAATCAAACCGGTGGGCTCCCCGAAGATACCAGCTTGGAAGATAAGCCACCGGTCGAAATCCGTAGTCCAATAATTCAAAAAAGGCGTCTTCCTGATTCACCGGAAGGGTCAGCCGCACGTCGCGGACCCCTTTTTTCTGAATCCTTTCGGTGAATTCTTTGATGATCTCCACCGGGAAAGCTCCGGCGGCGTTCTCGATGGTCATATAATTTCCTCGAGAGTGATAGGTGGGCCAGACGCGACCCGAGATTACGGGGGCTCCCGTTCCCTGGGGACATCCAACGGGGAAACTCTTGGGGTAGAGGATGCCCTGCTCGGCGCCGTCGATTTTGCGCACGATGCGCGCTGCGAATGGGGCTCGGGTAATGGTGTTGAACGGCGGCTCTACCCGTCGCTTTTGACTCTCCGGGTGGGGAAAGCCCATGATCAACTCCGCATCGGCGATCTTTGATGAGCCCGGTGCCGGGCGATAGCCCCAGCAGACCCCGCCCATATTTCGTCCCCGTTGAAATGACTTCTCACCCTGAACGCGAAAAAATACCACTCCGTGATTTTTCAGGCCCAGCCGTCTCAGGGCCTCAAAGAGCGCTTTTCCCACTGCTCCGCGCCGATCAATATTGTCCACCGAGAGGGCCCCGATTTCCAGGGACTCGTTCCAGGGCCTCAAAAATGCCACTCCACATCCCAATATCGACTTCTGATGGGATGCGATCACCACCGCCAACTCTTCGTCGGCGATCAATCGGGCGACTGTATCTGTGGAGAAGAGTTCCGGGTGAGCAAAGGACTGATCGTGGACTCGGGAGTAGAACGCACTGATCCGTTTGGCGTGTTTTGATTGAGCGAGTGTCAGTTTCATGACCGGGACCACAGGGGGGTACGAGAAAGGACCTTCAATGTGGTATTTTCCGGCGGCTACCGATCATTGTCAACGGAAGTTGGAAGTCATCCATCGTTGGATTTACATTCTTCGAAGAGTCCCTAGAATCATTTTTCCCACTCGCTCTGGAGTGGATATCTTCGAGTTGCCTTTTTTACGGGAGAACCCCAGATGAGCGCACCTGATCAGGAACGAATTTATCTCTCGCCGCCCGATATCGGTGAGGCGGAGCGCCGGTACGTCAAAGAGGCG
>SKNI01000153.1 GCA_007120615.1 Myxococcales bacterium
AGCTAAGTTCGCGTGTCATTGGTTGAATCTCGCTTTTTTGTGCGCTTCTTTTCAGGGTAAACGCTGGCCTGATGCAGGCCGTATGCAACTTCGGGAATCGAGGTTGGCTCCCCCGGCAAAGAGAAGGAGTAGGACGATGGATATCAAATTAATCCAGGCACAGGTAGTCATCATCGGGGCGGGGGCGGCGGGGTTGCGCACGGCGATTGAGCTTACGTCTCAAGGGGTCGATTGTCTGGTGCTGGGCAAAAGAGAGCACGGCGATGCTCATACCAGCCAGGCCGCCGGCGGAATCAACGCCTCTCTGGGGAGCCTCGACGAGGAGGACGACTGGACCTTGCACGGGGCCGACACCCTTCGGGAGGGGCATTTTATCTGTGATCCGGTGGCGGTGGAGCTTTTGGCGCGGCGGGCCCCTGAGAGGATCCGGGAGCTGGCCACCTGGGGATGTCCCTTTGATCGAACCGAAGAGGGAGCGATTAATCAGCGCTATTTTGGAGCGCAGAGCTTTCGGCGGACCTGTTTTGTGGGCGATCGCACGGGGGAGGCCGTGCTGGAGACCCTGGTGGAGCGGGCAAAGGAGCTGGAGGTTCCCTATCGACAGAACGTCTTTATAACCAAAATTCTCACCGAGGACGGCCGGGCATTGGGGGCCCTGGGTTGGGATATGGAGACGGGAGAAGCCCTTGTATTTTCGGGGGCGGCGGTGGTCCTGGCTGCCGGAGGCTGCACAGCGCTCTATAAGCGAAGCTCATCGAGACCCGGTGAGAATACGGGGGATGCCACAGCGCTTGCGCTGGCCGCGGGAGCGGGGTTGCGAGATATGGAGTTTATCCAATTTCACCCCACGGGGATGGTCTCTCCCGAAGAGTTGGTGGGCAAATTGGTCACCGAAGCGGTTCGGGGAGAGGGGGCGCGTCTGACCAATACCGAGGGGGAGCGGTTTATGGAGCGCTACGCCCCGGAACAGATGGAGCTGTCGGCGCGCGATGTGGTGGCCCGGGCGATCGCTGAGGAGGTCTCTCAGGGGCGCGGGACGAAACGAAACGGGGTCTATCTGGATATCTCTCATCGAGATCGGGAGTTCATTCAGCGTCGGCTTCCCCGGATCTACGATCGATTCATGGACAACGGAGTCGATATCGCCAATGAGCCCATGGAGGTTGCGCCCACGGCTCATTACGCCATGGGCGGAGTGAAGGTGGATTTTCGAACCGGAAAGACGGATGTAGAAGGTCTGTTCGCCGTAGGAGAGTCCACGGCCGGGGTGCACGGAGCCAATCGCCTTGGGGGAAACTCGCTGGCGGAGACAGTGGTCTTTGGAGAGGTCACCGGGGCCTATCTGGCGGGCTGGGTGGAGGGACGAGAGCGCCCCGAGATCACTCCCCAGGCCGTGCGGGGGCATTTCGAGGAGTTGGAGGCCCGCTGTCGCCAGCACGGATCAGAGGGAGCCGAGGAGTTGATCGAGGAGTTGGGAGAGCTGCTGGAAGCGCGGGCCGGGATCGTGCGCACCAAAAAAGGAGTGGCGGCAGGCATTGAGGAGTTGGCCGGTCTTCGAGAGCGAGCAAAGAATCTCAAGATCTATACCCGGCCGGGGTCGACGGCGTTTGTGCGGATGTGCAACCTGGACTTTATGCTCGATACGGCGGAGGTGCTGGTAGAGGCCGCTCGGATGCGAGAGGAGTCACGAGGGGCCCATTTTCGGGAGGATTTTGCAGAGACTCGGCCCCGGTGGAAGGTCTCTCTTGTGGGGCGGCGGGATGAGAAAGGGGCCCTTACGTTTGAGCGCGTGGAGGTCGGCGGGGTCCCGGCGGTGTTGAAAGAAGCGCTGGAGAGAGAGGTGGAGTTGGATTATCACCATCTGGAGTGATGAGTTCAGATAGACTTCAGGCGGGCTTCGGCGTCGCGCTCGACCTGACGGGCGATCGTTCGGCCTTCGTCGACGTCGACCATCAATAGGATGGCTCCGCCGATGATGAAGAAGAGGATGATCGACAAAATCGCTTCGCGGCTGGAGCCGGTGAGATAGATCATGACGGCGAAGATGGCGGGGCCGAAGATGCCGGCGAATTTCTCAAAGACCGCAAAAAATCCGAAAAACTCCCCTGACTTAAAGCGAGGGATCATGCTGGCAAAGAGCGACCTGGAGAGAGCCTGAGTGCCGCCCTGGACCATGCCCACGAGAAAAGCCAGGATCATGAAGTGGACGGCAGAAGTCATAAAATAGGCCAGCACGCTGATAATCATATAGACGAAGAGGCCGATGAAGAGGGTATTCTTGGTGCCCATTCGACCGGCGACGGCCCCGAAGATGAAGGTAAAGGGGATCCCCACGACCTGGACGATCATGATCGATCCCACCAGAGCACCCCGCTCCAGTCCCAGCTCGGCCCCGTAGATGGTGGCCATGCGGATGATCGTTCCGATTCCATCGTTGTAGATCAAGAATGCCAGGAGCATCAAAAATGCCTGGCGATATCCCCTCAACTCTCCAAAGGTTCGGCGAAGTCGCATAAAGCCCATGCGCACCGCTTCGAGGGCGGTGGCGTCGGTGTCGGCGACGGCCACCGGAGGCTCGGAGACACGTAAGAAAAGCGGGACGGTAAAGGCGGCCCACCAGATGGCGACGGCGATAAAGGAGAGTCGTGTGGGGAGGGTGCTGTCGGTGGGGAGGCCAAAGATCTGGGGCTCCATGATCATGACCAGGCAAAATCCGAGGAGGACGGTGGCTCCGCAATAGCCGATGGCGAATCCGGCGGTGGAGACCCGGTCGATCTCGTCCTGTTTGGCGATATGGGGCAACATGGCGTCGTAAAAGATCATGGAGCCGTTGGCGCCGATATTGGCCAGAATAAAGAGGGTTGCCGCAAGAACCCACTGGCCTTCGTGGATGAAATACATCCCGGCGACGGCGGCGACGCCGATTCCGGCGAAGGTTCCCAGGAGGCGCTTTTTGATGGCGATATAATCGGTGATCGCGCCGACTACGGGGGCGATCCCGGCGACCAGAATCAGGGCGATGGTGGTGGCCGTCGCGAAGTGCTGGGTGGCCAATGTGGCGGGGAGGTCGGCGGCGGCGACCTGCTGAAAATAGATGGGAAATACGGTGACCACCACGACGGCGTAAAAGCCGGTGATGGCCCAGTCGTACATCGCCCAGGCGCGAAGTTCGGGCCGGTGGAGGCCGAGCTTTTCGAGGATCGAGTGAAAGCGAGAAGTTGTGGCCATGAGAGCCTGTCAGCGGCGTGGGGACGTCAGATCTGGCGAGGCCGAAGGAGCTGGACCAATTCAAAACTGCCGGCTCCGGAGACATCCTGCCAGGAATCCGCCGTGGCGTGAAGCAGAGCGGCATTGGCGGTGGTCAGGCGGTGATGTTCGCCGCAATAATAGCTGATCGCCGACTGCCAGCCCGGATTGTGGCCGAGAAGCAGTACATCGGAGATTTCATCGGGGATCTCTGAGAGGGCGTCATGGATGGCGTCGACACCAGCCAGGTAAAAGGACTCCGCAAAGAGGACCTCAGGGGTGTGCTCGAAGAAGGGTGCCATGGCCTCCCAGGTCTGGCGAGTGCGGAGGGCGTCGCTGCTGATGACCTGGCGGGGGCTCCACCCGAGTTGGACGAGGCGCTCGGCGATTTCCTGAGCCTCTTTGAGACCGCGCTCGCTTAAGGGGCGCTGGTGGTCGGAGGTTGAGTTGTCGTGGGGGCTCTTTGCGTGCCTCATCACGATTAAACGGCGTTCCATAATAATCTCCGATTTGTGTCGGTGGACTGATAATAAAGTATCAGAATGGAGCCATTTGTGAAGGACGAGAAGGGCAAGAGCAAGAGCAAGGGCCTTCGCCAAGGGGCCAAGGGGCCAAGACGCGGAGGAAGGGCAAGGAAAGGGGAGTAATCGATGGGCGCCGAATCGGCGGGAGTTGTAGCGTCGACGGCTTGTTGGGAAGCGGCACGGGCGTTATATGAGCAGATCTGTTGCTGGCGGAAGAGGTGGCTGGCGGAAGAGGTGGCAGTTATGAGATGTTCTGTGATCGAAGGCGGTATTGTTGCGAGGAAAAGTATGAACCTGGAACGCTTCGACCTGATCGTAAAGATTCGCATTTTTGTGAGCGCCATCGTATTCGCCATCTTTATCGGTGTCGGATTCCACGCTGCAATTGTGGGATGGTTGAGCGATAACCCGACCCCTGCGGTGGTGTTGTTGGTGATCGCTTTTCTGGCCTGTCCCCGGCGGGTATTGCCCAAAAATTGGGAGGCCCAGACCGAAGAGGATCGGCAGCTACGGGAGGAGCGAAAATATCAAGAGAGACGACTTCAAAAGGTTCGCCTCTTCTATTTTTTCGTAGCGTTCTTCTTACTCGCCCTGCTTCCGTTTTTTCTGGGTGAGCCAGTTTTTCGAATGACGTGAGGTAAAAGATTGGGAGATCGACGATTCTGGATAGTGTGGATCATTGCGATTTTCGGGGTGGGATGCGCCACCGGTGGGGAAGAGAGCCAGAAGGGAGCGCCTGCTCATAACGATTGCGTCAGCGGTGAGGGGCAGCGGTTTTTGACCTATTGCGCCTCTCCCGAAGCAGCGCGGTTGGCCCGGCGACAACATACGATTGGTCGGGCTGCCGATGAGGAGGTTGGAGCGCAGGATATGGTTCCTCTTCCGGTGGAGGCGGCGCCGGTCTTCGGTAGTTCCGACGCGGCGTTGACGATTCATCTCTTCAGTGATTTTCGCTGTTCCGGTTGTCGGGAGGTCTTCGAATTGTTGACCGCAGAGGTAGAGAAAAATCCGGACGATGTGCGCCTGGTTTTTCGTCACACCCCCACCGATGATGCAGGGGAAGTGCTGGCGCGTGGTGCGATTGCCGCGGCGGAGCAGGGAAAATTCTGGGAATTCGCCAGGGAGTTATACGAGCAGGGGGGCCTTGACGACCTCGCTGAATTGCCGGCGGTGGCAGCGTCCAGCGGTCTCGACGTGGAGACCTGGCAGCGAGATCGCGAGCGAGAGCGCATCGGGGCAACACTTGCGCGGGACGGGAGATTGGCCGATGAGGTCGATGTCGTGGGGGTGCCCACGTTTTTTATCAACGGTCAGCGAATGGTGGGAGCCGTTCCGGTGGATGAGGTGGAAGAGTTCGTTCGGCAGGAACGAGCCGAGATCGAGTCGATGGCGGCGGCTGGACTGGTGGGGACGGAGATCAGTTGGCGGCGGATTTTGCAGAATTATCGGCCGGTCAACTGGGAGGCTGTGGAGGAGCGAGAAGAGGAACTCGAGCAGAGTCTCAGGGTCGCTTATGTGCCCGTCGGTGACGCCCCTCGGATGGGAGCCTCTCGAGAGGAGAGCTCGGTGACCGTGGTGGTCTTTGCCGACTTTGAATGTCCCTATTGTGAAGAATCGGCCCAGGTGTGGAGAGAACTCGTTGCGCTCTATGAGTCGGCGGGGCTGCGGGTGGTATTTAAGCATTTTCCGATTCAGCAAGGAGCAGAAAGAGTCGCGGCAGCCTCGGTGCTGGCCCATGGAATCGGGGAGTTCTGGAGCTTTCATGACGCCGTATTTGAAGGGGCGTTGGAGGACGACGGGATTCAACAACTATTGGAGAACCTGGGATGGAGTGGTGACCTGGAAGAAGAGTTGGCAGGGGCAAAGGCCGTAGTCCAGGCGGATCGGGAGTTCGGGCGGGGCGTCGGGGTCGATGGAACGCCGACGATTTTTATCAACGGGATTCACCTGATGGGGGTGTGGTCGGTGGAGGAGTTGGCGCCCCTGATCGAGGATCAGATGGAGCTGGGAGAGACCCTCAGAGAATTGACCGGAAATGGTGGCGAGGAGTTGTATCGAGATCTGGTGGAGATCAACGGGGATTGAATAGATGTCTGTGCACCGGGTGGCGAGTTGTGTTATGAATGGTCGCACGTCGTAAAGAGATAGCCTTTAATGCAGTGCTGACCTTCGGGCAGCAGTAGGGGCATAAACTGTGGAGCCAGGTGGGCTCTTGGGGTGGATCTGTGAGTGTTGGGAGGGAGTCGATGAGATGTTGTGGCGTGCTGGTTTTGATGATCGGATTGGTGGGAGGGGGGTGTATTTTTTCCGTCGACGGGGAGGGCTATGTGGAGTTCGATGTAGATCTGATCGATGAGGTTGATATTCCGCCAGATGATCCCGGGGACGACGGAGGGATGAATTCGACGATGCCGCAGTTGTGGTGGACCTCGGAGCTTCCGGAAGTGTTGTATTTTGCACAGGACCCCGAGGAGTTGGAGGTGGAACTTCACTTTGCATGTGAGCCCGCCGGCTGTGAGACGGAATGCGGGGTGAACGGAGAGTGGAGAAGTTGTGAGAGTGGTCAGTTGCTCGAGATCTGGGAGGAGGGGCTCTACGAGGTCGAGATCGTCGCTTTCTTCAATGATGAGATGAGCGAGCCGATTGCGGGGATAGTCGAGGTCGTTGAGGGGATTCCCCTCCAGGTGAAAGGATATCCGAAGAGCGGGGAGACGCCCTTTGGACTCTTACAGGGTATGGAGGTGGATTGTGCGAATCTGGAGTGCAGCAACCAGTGTTCGGCACTGTTTATGACGGGCTCCTGTTCGGATAGCAGTTGCGGTCAAGATCTGGACGTAGATTGTTCGACAGAGACGTTTTCGATTCACGCTCCGGGGAGAGGTCGGGTTCAATTGACCGTAGAGGGTTGTGTGGAAGGGATCTGTGAGACCGAGGAGTTGTCCTGGGAGGTGATTCATGTGTTGGGAGAGGTTATTTCGGTCGCCGAGTCCTCGGTCTGTGCGGTGTTGAGGGGAGATGCGCTGGTGTGCTGGGGTAAAAATACCGATGGGATGCTCGGGGTCGGCGATCAACAACCGCGGTCTCGGCCGACTCGCGTCTTTGGTTCGTGGGAGAAGGTGGCTGTGGGAGCGGGCGGCACCTGCGCCATCGATAGTGATGGAGCGATGTGGTGCTGGGGTGATGGGCGTCTGGTTCCCGACAGCGAAGGAGCAGTTTCGTTGCCCCAAAAAATTGATGACGGGCCCTGGCTGGAGGTTTCTGTGGGGGAGCGGTTTGCCTGCGGGATCAAAGAGGAAGATAGCGAGCTATATTGCTGGGGAGATTCGTCGATGGGGCGTCTCGGTCGGGGTCCGGTGGACGATGGAGTCTACGGACTGGAGCCGATTGAGCGTATCGGCGGTGGCTGGGAAGAGGTGAGCGCTTCGGGAACGGTCGGCTGTGGGCTGCGAGACGAGGAGGTCTGGTGCTGGGGAGTTTATCCCGGAGGTGATGGGCCTCAGGTTCGACCGAGGTTGGTGGATCAGAGGTATGGCTGGCGGGCCATGGAAAGCGCCGAGGAACGCATCTGCGGGATCGAAGCCAACCACGGTGGACTCCTCTGTCGCGGACAGGAGGTTCCCAGGGATAGCGCATCGTTTTTCGAGGAGTTCTATATGATTCACTGGTCGGAAGGGATTCAGAGCTTCGCCCTTGGAAAGGGTCATAGTTGTACTCTGGACGATGAGGAGTTGCTGAGGTGTTGGGGTGAAAATAGCAGCGGGCAGCTGGGACTCGGAGATCGAGAAGACCGGGAGACGCCCCAGATCGTGGGCGCCGATGGTCCACTATTGCTGTCTTCGTTTCACTGGATCGCGTCAGGGGCCGGCGATGACTTTAGCTGTGGCATTGAAGCCGAGGGGGCGGTCTATTGTTGGGGTGATAATTCCCGGGGCCAACTTGGAAATCCTTCCGTCAGTGAGGATGCCCTGGAGCCCCGGGAGGTGCAGTGGTCCTATTGAGATCGGGCCCTCAGATCCCCAGGCGTTGGGGGAGGATTTCTTCCAGCCCCCGCCGGGCGTCGTCGGGGGTTTTGCCCAGGGAGATGACGTCGAATTTTCCCCGCTTCAAGGGGCCCACATTATATAGGATGAAGCGACCTTTGGATTGGTCTTCGTGATAGAGGTCAGCATGAAGGGCCTCGATCAACTCCGGGAAGGTGATTCCCAGGTGAGATTCGGGCAAGTAGTAGTCGGTGGCGATATAAGCGGGGCGGGTGCCGTTATGGGGAACCAGTCGGTCCACCAGATGCATCGGAGTGGAGGTTCCCCCCCACCGGCCGTTGCACTCGGTGAACTGAGCGTGAAACTCACCTTGTGGATCTCCGGTGACGATAAAGTCAAAAGAGCAGCGGCCCACATATCCCATCTTCTGCAAGGCCACGGCGACCTGCATCGATGCCTGGCCCAGAGCGTCGTTGAGTTCTTTGCCCAGGGTAGAGGGGCGGCTTCCCATAAAGACCTTCTCCGGGCCTTCCAGGATCTGTTCGTAGACCCCTTCCATTCGCGGAGGGCCGTCCGAGAGAGGGGGGAGCCACAGTTGTGTGGATGGTGAGAGGTCGGTCTCGCGCCATTCCACCACCAGGACTTCTTCGTCGGAACACCACTGGGTGCGGGTGAGAAATTCGTCGACCAGATCTTTGATTTCGCCGTCGCTGGCCACCCGAAGGGGGCGGGCGTCAAAGACGACATTACCCATGGCCGAAGCGCAGCGGGTGCGTTTGAGTCCCACCCAATCACATCGTTGGGAGAGATCGCCCAGGTCGCGGGAGAGGGTTTCAGCATCGGTGGCCCGACGGGTCTCCACGATCCAGTCGGGGCCCAGCGCTTCTTCGACGACCCGACAGAAATGGCTCTTATCATTGGCCACCCACATCACCGGGGGCGGGGGGCCCAACACAGCGGTGGGAACGCCGGCGGCCACGGCGAGCTCGGCGGCCAACTCCCACACAGTATGAATGGCCATATAAGGATGAACGACCAGACCGCCGGCCTTGGAGGCCCGTTGCTGGAGTCGATCAAAGACCTGGCTGTCAAAACAAGCCCGGGCTACGGCTTTCGGGTCTTCGGCTTCGGTCTGAAGAAATTCGGGGCTTCCCAGTCCCAGGGTGTCGCGACAATAGTCCTCGTAGCCTCCCGTCGGGGCGGTGCCGGCGGCGAAGAGATCGCCGTCGGAAGCCCGAACCCGGGCGCGGTGCTGGTATTCTTCGATCCCCGTAACGTTGTCTAAGAAGGGAATGCCCGTGACGTCTTCCAGGTGCAGGACCGGCATATTTCGATGCTTGGCACTCCAATATTGAGGGGCGTACGAGCTTGTTTTTTCGTGTAGATCCCACTCTTTGGAGAGGGATTCTGCGACGGAGTTGGCAAGAGAGATATCGAGAAGGTTGCGTTTCTTCATTCAGTATTTCCGTACGTATCTAGAGGGGTTTTCAATTCTTGCCAGGCTTCGGTGAGCTCTCCGCGCCACACAATGCAGGCGCGTTGAAGGATTGTGGGTAGGCCGCTTTCGGCCATGGTGGAAGCGGAAAAATCAGCATTGGCCAAAGAGGGGATAAAGGGAGCCAACGCACTGCTAAAGCTGTGGGATGCGTCCACGCTCAATTCACAGAGTAGGTTGTCTACGGCCATAATCGAGATCCCACCGGGTTGGAGGCCGTCTTTATGGGTTCCCGTTCGGGGATCGAATGTATAGATCGGGTCGCCGGGGTCCGTAGGATGGATCGTGGGCTCCACAGAACCGTCGATGTCACAGGTAATATCGCCGATGACCTGCAGGCAGAAATCATCGGCTGTGGAGAGCTCTTTGAGGTCGGCATTGGTGATATATCGCGGATATCGATCGTCCCAATAATAAGAGGTGATGACCGCAGTGGTCTTGGCCAAGAAACGAGCGACCTGAGGTCGGTATTTCTCGGGATGATCGTAAAAATCTTGAAGGTCAAATTCATGGGCTTCATCGCGAGGGGCGACCATGTCGCGCTCTCGCAAAATGGTGGCGTGTACAACCTTCGATGATATATCGTCGGAGAGGGCCAGGTAGTCCTCGGGCTGATGCCACCGGGTGGGCAAAGCGTCGAGGACTTTGCGGACTCCGTCGCTGACATTTCCGGCGCCCATCAATACGATTCGAAGAGCGGGTAGCCCTTCGGGCAAGCCCTGATTCTCGATCTTTTTTCCAATCTCATTCAGATCCGTCAGGGCTTCGGCGAGGTCCGTATATTCATAGGGCTGGCGAAGACGGGTAAAGGGGTGATGATGGCCTTGAGATTGCCAGCGCTTGCTCAAGGCTACGAGCGTCTCGATCGCCCCGGCGTAGCCTGCATGGCGACCGAAAAATACCAGGCGTTGCCCCTCTTCGTTTGCGATCAATTCATAGTCGAAAAGAGTACTGCCCGAATCCATCAGAGCTCGCAGAGCGGGCATATTCTGTGGCTGACCCTTGATGGTATGGGAGAAGAACATCCAGGCAGCGGGCCGCTGGAAATAGGAGGGGGGGACCTCTTTTACACCCAGAATCAGATCGGCTTTCTCGATATTTTCTCGAACCGTAGCTCCGGCGGTAGAATAGGCCTCGCCGGGAAAAGCTCGCACCATAGAGGGTTGAACGGCGATGGGAATGCCCTCGGCGACGAGTTTGACGACGTCGTCGGGGACAAGGGGAACGCGCTTTTCCCAGTGGTTTTTATTTTCGCGCCGAATAGCAATTCGATTCATTGGGAATTCCAGTAGTTAGGCCATCTTATATCGATCGGAGGGGTATGGGCGTCAGCCAAGACCCGTGGAGTATAGCGTCAGGTGAGGCGAACTGGCAAAGGGATCTGGTTCGATATTGAAAATCGTTTTCAACGATATTGACAATCGTTATCAATTGGAATAGAGAAGATTTGTCATATCGGGTGTGATGAAGTTTCTACGTTTTATATTCTCCGTGAACGACAGGAAGTAATAAATGCAGTTAAGACGATGGTTGGTCGGATGTGTTGTATTCTCGAT
>SKNI01000336.1 GCA_007120615.1 Myxococcales bacterium
CCACATATCCGCCCGGTCCCGAACCAATCACCACCAAATCGTATTGAGTCACACCCGTCTCCTTGACCGCATAAATGAAAGGAAATTTTAACCATTCCAGTGGTCTCGAAACTTACTAGACCCCCCGTTTATGTCAAGCACTGTACGGAAGTCGAAGGTCCGGTGAATACTGCGCGCTTCAGGTCCGGCAGTGAAGACTACGTGCTAGGAGACCCGAGGCAGGTGAAGACTGCGTGCTACCGGCTTGTGACGGCGTCCCCCGGGGAAAGGGGAGCGCAGTTAGCGACCCGGCACCCGGGGGACGCCGTCACAAGCCTCCTGGCATGCACTCTTCACCCGCTCCGAGCCCGTAGCACTCCGTCTTCACTCGCCCGTGTCACCATCGGATCCATCGTCGGCCGGCGCGACGAGGCCGAAGAGTTGGTCCGAAGCTATATCGAATCACTGAAAGAGGCCCGAGCCCGCACCGAGGCTCAGAGTCGACGACCGCGGGTGTATTTTGAGGAGTGGGACGACCCCAGAATCACGGCCATCGAATGGGTCGGAGAGCTCATCGAGTTGGCCGGTGGTCAAAATATCTTCGCCGAAAAATCGAGCGGCAAATTGGCCAGCGAGCGCTTCGTCGACGACGAGGCGATCTTGAGCGCCGACCCCGAGATTATCGCCGCCTCCTGGTGCGGCAAGAAAGTCGACATCGACAGCATCAAAGCCCGCCCGGGCTACGACCAGCTCACCGCCGTAAAACAAGACGCCATCGTCGAGCTCGACCCGTCGATCATCCTCCAACCGGGGCCGGCCTGTCTTACCGCCGGGCTGCAGGCCCTGGAAGCGATCATCCGGCCTACCTGACGATCACTGCTAGCTCTAACTCACTTCGCCGCGTTGAGCGTATTTTCTCAGCTTCGGCACCCCGCCGGAAAAACTAAACGCCTCAAAGCCCATCTCTCGCATCGCTTCGGCCAGAAATGCACTCTTCAGGCCGACCTCACAATAGAGAAGATAGACCGCTTCTTTCGGCAAGAGACCGGCCTGCTCGATGGCTCGCTCCAGGGGGATATTAACGGAGTCTCGGTAGGACCAATTCTTGAACTCCCGCTCTCTTCGCAGATCGATGACCATGGCCCCTTTGGGGACCTTGCCGATCTGGGTATCCATCTCCTCCTGAAGGTCCATCTCCAGAACGGTCATATATTTTCGGTGTCGAATGAGCTCCTGTAAGAGTTCTTTGTCCAGCTTCTCCTCCACCTCGTCGAGATCTTCGGCGGTGGCGTCCACCGCCGGGGGCCCGCCGTCGAGAGAGCAAAACTCGGGGACCTGACTGGAGATATCGTGGGTGCCGACCAGCCTGGAGAGTTCGATGATCTCCTCTTTATTTCGGGCCACCAGGGGGCGAAGCACCGCAGTGGTGATGGGAGCGGAGATGGCCGCCAAATTTCGCAGGGTCTGGGAGGAGACCTGGCCGCAGGAATCTCCGGTGATCAGCGCCGGGTAGCCTTTATTCTGAGCGATCTCGTGTCCTACCCGAACCATGAGGCGCTTCAATAAGATCTGCCAGTAATGACCGTCTACTTTCTGGCGCATCTCGGCGATCATGGGTCGAAAATCGACGATATGCATCCTGGGGGCGAACCCGAAGGCCCAGCGCTCACAGAGAGCTTGAGTGACCTCCTGGACGGCGCGCTCCTGTGGGGGGCCGGCGAGGTTAAAGAATAAGAAGTCCATGTCCACGCCTCGGCGCATCATGCTCCAGGCGGCCACGGCGGAGTCGAACCCGCCCGACATCAACGCCAGCGCCCGGCCCTCTACGCCGTTGGGGAGTCCGGCCACGCCCAGGACTTCTTCGTCGTAGAAAAACGCCCGATCTCGTCGGACCTCCACGCCTACGCGCACCTGATGATCGTCGAGATCGACGGAGCCGCCAGCCTCTACGAGCTTTGACCCCAGCGCTCGATCGACGTCCATCGAGGTAAAAGGTATCTCCTGTCGAAAGCCGGCCCTTCTGGTTCGAACGGCGAAGGTTTTCCCCGCCACCTTATCGGCGAAGAGTTCCTCTCCGATGGCGACCACATCATCGAGGGTCTCCCACTGATAAGACCTGGTCCAGCTGATGCCCTGAATCCCGAAAATCCGCTGGGCCACTTCCACGGCCCGGCGATCTTCGGTGGCCACATCCACGCGAAACCATTTATCCCGGACCTTGGCCTCGATCCCCGCTCGTTCCAGGGCGTCCTGGATATTTCGAATCAATCGCCGGTTAAACGACTGTCGTATTCCCCGGCTTTTCGTCGTCACTTCTCCACAGAGTCGCAACATCATCAACGACTCAAAGGGCCTGTCCGTCGTGCTCGTGCCCATTACCTCTCCATGGCCTTGAAATCTTTCGGATTTACTCCACCAAACTGCACTTCCAGCGAAGCATTTACGCTGCCTGTCGTCACGTATAAGGCGCCAAAATACAAGGCAAAAATACGACGACCCATTCCCCGCAACAGGGAATGGGCCGTCCTTAACGCAATTGAGCCGGTTTTTTCAACTCAATTCAATGCACGGTTCTTATTGCATCCTCTGTTCGAGACGTTGCTGAAGTTCGGGATCGCGCTCCAGACGCTGAGCGAGCATCATATACTCCTGAAACTCCATACCCGTGGACTCAACCTTCTCTTGAATCTTAGCGACCACCTCTTGTTGGACGGCCTGTGCTTCTTCGGGGGATTCCACAGCCTGTAATTCAGCCTGGAGTTCGCTCTGGACTTTCTGAACTTCCGTAAAAGCTTCGGCAAATTCGTCGAGGGTTGAATCATCGACCTCTTCCATCTGCCCACCGGGCTGTGCCATTTGAGGCGGCTGTTGGGCTTCACCCGGTGCTCCCGGAGCTTCACCCGGGGCCGGTCTCTCCGGCGCTTCGGCTTGTCCCGGCTGTCCCGGCGCTTCGGCCTGTCCCGGCGCTTCAGGCTCTCCGATCTGGACCTGTTCACCGGAAGGTTCCGGAGCTTCTGCCAGCGGCGACTCCGCCTGTTCCGGTGCATCGCAGGCCGTCAGACCGGCAAAAGAAAGGCCCATGGCGAGCCCGATGGCGAGTAAACGTGTGGTGGTTTTCTTAAACATTTGAACCTCTTTTGTGTTGTAGATTTTTCGACGAGTCTCGGACGAAATTCAGCCCGACCTCAATTAGCGATCGAGTCCACATGCGATTGAATTCGCTGACGAAGTCCCTCATCGTAGGCTAGCAAGTCGGCGATGGCGTTGAACTCCTCGACGGTGATGTCGTGGGTTTCTACGGCCTGGACGATCTCCACTTCTGCTTCTTCTTGCAGACCGGCCATTTCTTCGGCATCGGTGGCGGCTTCGAATTGCGGCTCATAGGCCATTCGAATGTCCATCACCGTGATATAGGCCTCGGCGAAGCTCTGGACCTGATCTTCGGTTACATCTTCAGCAGATGCGGGGAGATTGGCTCCATGATCTGGCGCCATCGGCTCTCCCGGAGCGGCACCCGGTTCTGCGGGTTCCGTCGTCGGAGGCGGCGCTTCTTCGCCGTAAGGGTCATCATAGCCATCCTCAGCCGGCTCTTGTGCTGGTTCGGTGGGTATCGGATCGTCGGCCGCATCCGGTGAGGACTGACACCCCATCGCAAACGCGAGCCCGACCGCAACTAATGTTGCGAGCATCGCCTTACCCAATCGGTCGAATCGATTCCGAATCATACGTTCTCCTTATCTCAATTAAGATTATCGTCTGGCTGCGAAAGCCGGACATAGAATTGCCCTTACGCTTTCGGCAGCGCCTTACACCCCGACCCAATCTGCAAGAGGTGTTCCAGAGCCTATTTTTGCGCTGATTCGGCTGTGGACACTGCTTTTTTACGTGCCAGAATAAAACATGTTGCAAAACACCACACCCGTTAAGAAGGGCGGCGGCTGGGACGTGGTCGTCCGCATGAAAAGAAAAGCGCTTTTTGTTCGAAGCGGACGGGGACGCAAATTCCGTCGCGTTTCCAATTTTTCGTTGGGGACTTCCATCAACCGTGCCAGGCCAGGCCAAGGAGGTGGTCCCCATTGATCTGGTGAAGCTCCACCTCCCAGCGCTGCGGGTCATCGTCGGGTAGCTCTTTGAGGTGGGGGTGGCCTTCGGCGTCGAATCGAAACACGACCCGATGAAGACCGGCGGAGATTCCGCGACCGTCGGCTTTCAACCAGGCTTCTTTTAGGACCCAGAGTTCCAGAAAGCGCCGATGTCGGCGGGTCTCCTCCAACTTCTCCAGATCCTCTCGCTCCACATCGCTGAAAAAGCGCCGGGCCACCGCCTCATGGTCGACCTCTCGCTGGGCGGGCTCCAGATCGACGCCGACCCTCCCGCTTCGGGTTACGGCGACCACCACCAGCTCTCGGCTATGTGCGATATTAAAATCGACGTTACTCATCGCCGGGGTCGCATTCTTTAGAAAGGGCCGTCCCTTATCCCCGGTCCTAAACCGCCAGTAATCGAGCTCCTTCGCACCGATGGAGCTCATCACCTCCCGAATCAGGCGCCGGGTGGTGAGATAACAAACCCGGGACGGCTCGTGGCGAAAGCGCTCGTAACGCTCCCTCTCCCGCGGGCTTATCATCGCCAGAGTCCGCCGTTTCTCCTCATCGCTGAGCGCGTCGATTCGAGACAGGTATAGATCTATTTTGGAGTCGCTCACGATGAGTTCGGGGTCAGGAGGTCTGAGTTGGAGCGCCGGTTTTATACCAACTCTCTCTTCTCTTCGCCAGATCGAGCGAGTCGCGCGCTTTTGATTACTCCGCCTGCATCCGCGCCGCAGCAAGGGCCCGCTCGTAGGCCACAAAAGCCCGAGCAGCGGCCACGCGAGCCATGGGCACATCCGAGGGCTCCACGGTGAGATAGTCGATGTCCAATGACTCGAAGAATCGGGCCGAGCCGGACTCCCTGGCGTGGTCGCCGCAGACCCCGACGAAGAGCTCCGGATTTGCCCGACGCCCGCGCTGGATCGCGATTCGCATCAGCTCTCCGACGCCCGTTCGGTCGAGGGTCTCGAAGGGGTCGTGACTCAGGATTTGCTCGTCGAGATAGGTGCTCATAAATCGGCGGGAGTCTTCGCCGGACATCCCCCAGCTCAACTGGGTGAGGTCGTTGGTCCCGAAGCACAAAAAATCGACGCATTCGGCGATCTCCTCGGCCTGCAGCGCGGCCCTGGGGATCTCGATCATGGCGCCCAATTCGATACTCATGGAGTCATGGGCTCCGTGGAGATGCTCGGCGATGGTCTGATTGATCTGGTCGACGACCCGGCGCAGCTCTTCCACGTCAGCGACCAGGGGGATCAAGATCTCCACGATCGGTCGAATCCCGTCGTCGATGACCATTCGAGAGGCCTCGACGATGGCCTGGACCTGCATCGCGTAGATCGACGGATGTACGACTCCCAGACGACACCCCCGCAGCCCCATCATGGGATTGGCCTCCTTGAGCGACTCCACCCGACTGGCCACGTCCTCGGGCTCCATCTCTAAGGCCGCAGCGGTCTGGTTGATGGAGACCTCATCGTGGGGCAGAAAGCGACTCAACGGCGGGTCGAGCAAGCGAAAGGTGACCGGCCATCCCATCATGGTGCGCAGAATCTGGGCCACGTCGTGGCGGTGAAATCGAAGCAGGTCTTCCAGCGCCCCTGCCGCCTCCCCCTCTTCGCCGACCAGGATCGCCCGGCGCATCGCCATTAGACGGCCGGAGTCGGAGAGGAGCATCTGCTCCGTTCGACAGAGTCCGATCCCCTCAGCCCCCAACGCCGAACCCCGCCGGGCCCCGTCGAGATCGTTGGCGTTGACTCGAATCTCCATCCGTCTCTGGCGGTCGCAGATCTCTAAAAACCGCTGCAGTCGCTCGTCTTCACCGCCTTCGATCAGGGGCAAGGTGTCCAGATAAACCGATCCGCTGCTCCCGTCCACAGTCAACGGCTCACCGCGGGCGATGAAATTATCGCCAATGAAGATGCCCGAGCCGTCGGGGGCGATCCTCAGCTCCTGGGCGCCGCATACGCAGGGGATTCCCAGGCCCCGGGCCACCGACGCCGCATGGGAGGTCAGCCCCCCGGTGGTCGTGAGCACGGCCTTCGCCGCGCTGACCCCGTCGATATCCCCCGTCGAGGTTCGGGGGCGAACCAGGATCACCGACTCTCCCCGCCGGGACCGGGTGATGGCCTCCGCCGTGCCCGTCACCAGGCGGCCCACCGCCGCTCCCGGGGAGGCGGCCAGTCCGTGGACCACGGCCACGGGACGCTCCACCGAGGGGTCGATGATCGGACTCAATAAATCGGGAACGTGGCGATCGGGGTCGACGCGCATCACCGCCTCGTCGAGGTCGATGAGCTCTTCATCCAGCATATCCAGGGCGATCCGCACGGCAGCCTGGCCGGTGCGCATTCCCTTTCGAACCTGCAAGATCCACAACCTTCCCGACTCCACCGTAAACTCCAGCTCCAGCATATCGCGGTAGTGGCCCTCCAGGCGCTTGAAGTAGCTGCCCAGCTCGGCGTAGACCGCGGGCATCCTCTCCTCGACGGCGCTCAACAGCCGAGGCGTTCGGTTCCCGCTGACCACGTCCTCGCCCTGGGCGCAGGGAAGATATTCGCCGTACGGCTGTGGCGCCCCGGTGACCGGGTTTCGGGTAAAGGCCACCCCACTGGCACTCTTCTGATCGAGGTTTCCAAAGACCATGGTCATGATATTGACCGCCGTCCCCACGCCTCCTCCGATATGGTGCAACCGTCGGTAGGCGGCGGCCCGCGGGGAGTTCCAGCTCTCAAAAACCGCGCCCACGGCGGCCCATAATTGCTCCGTCGGGTCCCGGGGAATTCCCACTCCCACCTCTTCGACGATGCTCAGCCGCATCTCGTCGATCACTGCTCGCCATTGCCCGGCGGAGAGATCCTGAGCCACGGAGACTTCGGCCCTGGCGATCGCGGCGTCGATGGGCACCTGCAAGAGCTCCTCGTCCAGCCCGAAGACCACCACCCCGTACATCTGAATCATGCGCCGCCAGCAATCGAGGGCGAAGATCTCATCGCCGCTTTGCTCGATCAGCCCCTCTACGGTGTCCTCATTGAGGCCCACATTTAAAACGCTGTCCATCATCCCGGGCATACTCTCCGCCCCCCCGGAGCGCACGCTGACCAGAAGAGGAGACGTTCGATCCCCCCAGCCCCGACCGGTGATATATTCGAGGCGCTCAATTCCCTTCTGCACATCGACCAGCAGACCGGGAGGCAACCCGCCGCGCTCCAGATAATAACGGCAGGCCTCAGTGCTCACCGTCATGCCCGGCGGCACGCTTAAGCCGAGCCGGGCCATCTCCGCAAGACCGGCCCCCTTGGCCCCCAGAAGCGATTTCATCGAGGCTGTACCGTCGGCGCTGCCCTGCGAGAAATGATAAATATATTCGTTCATATGCTCCCCCTTTTATCCAGTAATTGACTACTTCTTACCCGCCCCGTTCCACGCGCGGCGGGCCTCGGCAAATTCATCGAGCCGGGCCTCCACCATTCCAAAAAAGGTCTGTCGGTCGTAGGCCCCGTTTTTGTCGGGCTCTCCGGCGGGCAGACCGGTGAGGAGATTTGTGGCCTCCTCGATGGTGTCCACGGTGTAGATGGAAAACTCTTCGGCTTCGGCCGCCTCTACCACATCGCGGCGTAACATCAGGTGTTCTCGGTTGGTCCCCGGAATGACTACCCCCTGAGTGCCGGTCCTGCCCATTCGGGTGCAGACGTCGAAGAAGCCCTCGATCTTTTCGTTGATCGCGCCCACGGCCTGCACCTTCCCGCGCTGGTCGATGGAGCCCGTAATGCCGAGCTCCTGGCGCACCGGATGGCCGGCCAGCGCCGACAATAGGGCGATGAGCTCGGCAAGGGATGCGCTGTCGCCGTCGACGCCTCCGTAGGTCTGCTCAAAGACCAGCCCCGCCGACAGCGCCAGGGGCCGGCTCACCCCGAAGGTCGCCCCCAGATAGCCGGCCAGAATCAACACCCCTTTGGAGTGAATCGGACCTCCCATATCCACTTCCCGTTCGATATCCAAAACCTCGCCGGTGCCCATTCGAACGGTGGCGGTGATGCGGCTGGGCATCCCGAAGCGCCATCCGGCCTGCTCCGCAACGGAGAGGCCGTTGACCTGACCTATCACCTCTCCGTCGATGGACACCGCCAACTCTCGTCGGACGATGGCATCGATGCGCCGCTCGTTGAGACGACTTCGTCGCTTTCGCCGGGCGTCCAATGCTCGTCGCACGTCGGCGACGCTTACCAACTCTCGCTCTTGTCGGCCGGCAAAATAATCGGCCTCACATAAGACGTCTTCCAGCGCCCGAACGTGCAGAGAGACCCTGCGGGAGTCCCCGGCCATTCGGGAGGCCTCTTCCACCACCCGGGCTACCGCTCCCCGCTCAAAAGGCCGAAGCCCGGCCTCACCGATCATCGTCGCCAGAAGCCGCACAAACTCGCCAATCTCCCCGTTTTCCACTTTGGAGTTGAATCGGGAGGTGTCCTCCTCGAAATCAACGGCCACCTTGAAGAGGTCCTCAAAGTCCGGATCGAGCTTCTGCAATAATTCATAGACCACTCGATCGCCGACGAGGACCACCTTGATATCCAGCGGGATGGGCTCGGGCTCCAGAGTCACCGTTGAGAGGACTCCCAGAATCTGGGCTGCAGTCTCGATTCGAATCTCTCCTGAGCGCAGCGTCCGCTTGAGCTGCTCCCACCCCATGGGCTGGCGCAGCACGTCGCGAGCGTCGAGTATCAAATACCCCCCGTTGGCCCGGTGCAACGCTCCCGGCCGAATCATGGTCTGGTCGGTGGTCAACGCCCCCATTCGGGCCTCGTGATCGATGCGCCCCACCAGATTCTCCAGAGTGGGATGATGTTCTCGAATCACCGGCGCTACGCGGTCTTCGCCGTCGTGAGTGAGCACGTTGACCTCGTATCTTCGGTTCCACTCCGGCTCCCGCCCCCCCATCCCGGGAATCTGCATCATCTGCTCCCAGTCCGGATCCATCCCAGAAGCGCCGTGGCCAAAGAACCGCCGCCTCTGCTCGACGACATCCTCCTCTACGGCGATCAAAAAGCGATGGACGTCGTCGAGCCCGGCGAACCGATCGCGCAGTCGTTGAAGCCGCCCGGCGATGACGGCCCGCACCGTTTCTTTCTCCAACTCCTCGATCTGTTGCTTTCTTTTTTGCTCCCAGTCGGGGACCTGATTCATGGTCCGGGCCAACTCTCGGTGTAAACTTTCCAGTCGCTCTTCAAATCGATCCCGCTCCTCTCGGGGGCGCTCCTGAAACCGGTCCGGGGGCACCACCTCTTCGTCTTCCATGGGCGCCATCACCACCCCGGTGGGGGTTCGTATCACGGCAATATCGTAGCGGCTGGCCTTCTCTCGGACCGACTCCAGCGCCTCCTCCTGGCGCTGGCGAAAGTTCTCTTCGATGGTCTGCTGGGAGGTCTGAAAATCCTCCGCCCGCATCGCCGAGGGGATGACCTCCCGGAACTCGTCGATCAATTTCTTCATGGCCTGCTGTAATTCTCGACCCCGGCCGGGGGGCAAGCAGAGATATTCGGGCCGCTGGGGCTCCTCGAAGTTGTGGACATAACACCAGTCGCAGCGCACCGACCGCTTCAACGCGGCCTCTTTCAGGCGCTCTTCCACGACCCTGACTTTGCCCAGATTCGATGACCCCATGGCAAAGAGATTATACCCCTGGGCGGTGACGTTGACCCCGAAATCCAGGGCTTCCCGGGCCCGCTCCTGTCCCACGGTGCCCACCAGGGGCTCCAATTCGGCGGTGGTCTCAAACCTCCATTCTTCCTGGTCACATCGGCGATAGAGCGCCTCCGGGTTTACTCTCTTATGCTCGGTCATGCCCTGCTACTCCTGGCTGCGAAAAGGCTGGTGCTGCCCGGCAGGCAACGCTAGGACAGATGTCGACGGCCGTGCTGCCCGATGGGTTGAATGGTGCTGGCCTGGGGTCCCTCCATTCCCTGAGCCTCTTCAAAGCGCACCTCATCGCCGATGGAGAGTTCGTCGAATTGCCCGTTGACCACACTATTTCGATGAAAATAAATCTCTCGTTCCCCGGCGGTGCGAATGAACCCGTAATCCTCTTCGGGAAAGAGCCTGGCCACCACCGCGTGGGGAGGTCCCTGGCGAGGATGTCGACCGCGCCTTCTGCGCCCGGCGCGGCTCTTGAGCTGGCTTTCGGCGGCCTTAAAGGCGTCGCGAATCGCGGTATAGGGATCGTGCTCTTCCCAGCGCACCGCGCTTCGATCTCGAGAGGCCACAAGTTCTCCGCCGGGGATGCTCACCTCCACCCGAACCCGATATCCGATGGCATCGGCGTTGCCCGAGCGATGAGGAGCCTCCACCGCCACCCGACAGGCGATGATCCCCGGATAATACCGAGACAATCGGTCTACCCTCTCCCGGACCAGAGTCTCCATCGCCGCGGTGGGCTCCACATTCTTGAATGCTATCTCCAGGGGTATCCTCATTGTCGCACCTCTTGTGGTCGCCGCGTCACTTCCTTAGCCGTAGCTGGAAACGTAAACACGTCATCGAGAAGTCAGAGGTCGACTGTGGAAGTTGGGTTGACCGATCGAGGTTGGGACGTGGTCGGGTTGTTGTCGATGGGGGTTGGAACGTGGTCGGTTGTTGTCGTCGGAGGTCGACCGTGGGAGTTGGGTTGACCCTTGTCTACGGCCTCGATGCTGAACTACGCATCATCAACCGTAGCTACCATGGCCCGCAA
>SKNI01000163.1 GCA_007120615.1 Myxococcales bacterium
CAGAATCCTGCGCGTTAAGAACTCCAAATTGGAGTGAATAAAGGAGAGTGGATTATTGATCTCGTGGGCCACCCCGGCCGCCAAAATCCCCACGGCGATCATCCGATCCATCTGCATCAACCGCGCCTTGATCTCCCGACGCCCCGACAGATCTCGAACGATGGAGACCACCACCGACTGCTTTTCAAAACTGCCTCGAAAGCAATTGATCTCCACCGCCACTTCCTCGCCATCTTTTCGAACTATGGTGATCTCCGGGAGTACCATCGAATCCCGCTCTTGCATGGATTCAACTTCGGCGGATAACACCGCCCGATCTTCCCTCTTTCGAAGCGCAGCGATCTCCATGCCCACAATCTCTTCATCGCTATACCCGGTGAGCTCGCGAAACGCCGGATTGGCGTAGACGATCTTGTCATCCCGATCGAGAACGATGCCCTCTGGTGACTTCTCCATCAACGCTCGTAACCTCTCTCGAGATTCGTCAAATGCTCGTCGCTGGGCCTCCTGCAAATCGAGCTGCATTCGATGTTTTTCAGCTTGTTCAAATTGGGCGGTCTTCAATAGCCACTTCTCAAGCTCAAATCGAATTCCGAACATCATCAGGCTGGCGATGAGCAATCCACCGGTGGCGCTGGCAAATAAGATCGCCCGGTTAGTCGCTGTCAGGATATCCGCAGCTGTCCAATCTCCGAAGAAATGAACAAGAAACCCCCCCAGAACGAGAAGCACAACCGCGGTCCAGAAAAACGTCGAACCCAACCGATCGTTGAACGCCGACGCCATGATCGGCACCAGGATTAACCAGGCGAGCACCGGCGACATGATCCCCCCGCTAGAGAGGGTCAAGAGAATGATCAGACTCAAAAGGGTAAAGCAGATAATATGACCCACCCACCGGGTCGCATTGGTGAACTTCAGCAACGACAGCGCCAAAAAGATCGTCACCGTAGACCCGAAGACGGCGGCGGCGAGCACCAGTTGACCGAAGACAAACCAGTACAACGCCGTGTACACCGGCCCCCAGACTGCGAGCGAAAGACCGACCAATACCACCGCTCGGGCTTTGTAGGACTCGATGGAGTTGACGTCTTTTAACGCGGGCGGCAAAAACCAGCACACCAGCGTCGATTCTATCAAAAATATATTGGGGACACCGAAATTATGGGGGCTCTGATCCATCCGACACACCTCGGCGATGCTCATTTTGACCGTGCAGTAAGCTCGGTATGGGGAAAGAGTAGCGGTAGTCCCATAAGGACTGACTACAGGGTCACTTCGAGACTGTTCAGTGTAGCGGACCCCGCCACCTTGCACAAAGATTACTTTTCGTAACGCCAACGCACCGCTGCCCCGTCCTTGCTAAGGGCTGACCGGTGTCGAGCTTGCTAACTCTTAATCTCCACCAATCACGCGCCATTTTCTGCGCCGACGAGGCTAGCTGTGAACGCAACTCGTCAGTATCCCTTCATCTGTATGTTGGTCCTGGTTTTGTCGGGCTGTATTCCACCGCCCGCGGATGGGATGCGAGGACTTCAACCCTACCTCGATGAGCCCATCGATTCGGATCTGGCCTGGCGAGAGAGGCCACCCGATGAAGAGCGTTTCCAACGCACCGAGGCGTTGCTCTCCGAACCATTGTCGATGGACGAGGCAGTGGAGGTCGCCCTGTTAAATCATCCCGGATTGCAGGCCAACCTTCAAACGATCGACATCGTAGAGAGCACATTGCGGGAGGCTACGGTTTTGCGAAACCCGGAGTTGGCCGCCGAATCCTATGTCTTTGAGGTGGGCCGGCAAGAACCTCGCCTGGAGAGCTTTTTGTCCTTTGAACTCTCCGCTCTCTTGGAGCGCCGATCTAGAACGAGGGCAGCCAGCTTCGGAATCGAGTCGACCCGAGCGCAAGTCGCCGCAGAAGTAATCACTTTTGTAGACCGGGTTCGACGCGCCTGGATTCGCTACGTGGCCTCCATCGAACTTCTCGAACAGGAGCACCGGCTATGGGAGAGCGCCCAATCCGATGGACAGGCCGCCGAGGTTTACGTCGAGCAAGGCTTGATCCAACAAGAGGAGTTGCTGCGCGCACGAGCCTTCATCGCCCAGGCTCGTCAGGATTTATTGCGGGCCGAAAACCACCGCTTTCAGGCTCGCCAGAACCTCCACGATTTGCTCGGAATCGACGTATACGAAACCTTATGGACCGTACCCACCAGGTTACCGGAGCCCCCGGAAGAGATCCCGACGACCGAATATCTCGAGGCCCGGGCACTGCAGAGAAATATGGTATTGCATCAATTTTACTTGCGTCGACAAGAACAAGATGCCCTGCTGAGTGTGGCCTATCTGCGTCGCTGGGTACCGAGGCTCTCGCTTGGGATCTCGCTGGATTTCGATCGCGATGGAGCTCAAGTAGGGCCCGCCGCCGCCATAGGACTGCCCATTTTCAATCGGTTTCGCCACACGCGTGATGCTCTCCAGGCCGAGGAGATCCAGATCGGGTTTGCCCAGCTTCAGGAGACTCGTCGAGTTCATTTCGAGACCCGCCGCATCGAAGAAAACCTTCACGCCAGTCACCGGGCCGCTCGCCAATATCCCGACGAGATTCTGCCTCTTCATGAAGAGCTCGTCGAAGAGACCCAACGTCAATATCAGCAAGAAAGAGTGGGAATTTTTCGATTATTGGAGGCCCGTCGAGACCAGCTGCGCGCAGAGCGCGACTACGTTCAGGCCCGAAAGGACTTCTGGCTCGCCGGCGCCAGCTTCGAATATCTCATCTCCGGAGGACCCACCGTCGATGCTGACCCCGGTGTTGACGTGCGCCATATTGAACCGTTTCGGATCG
>SKNI01000330.1 GCA_007120615.1 Myxococcales bacterium
GACGGGTCCTCTGCTTCGCTCCACATCCAGGTGTTAAAGATCACAAGACCGGCGATATTTTCGCTGTGCTTCACAGCATAGGAGAGCCCGATGGGACCTCCAAAATCATGGACCACCAGGATCACATCGCGTAGTTGCAGATGATCGATAAACGCCCCAAGCCGTCGGCCGTGATCCCGTGGGTGATAGGCCCCGGAGGCTGGCTTGTCGGAGAGCCCGAACCCGAGATGATCCAGGGCGATGCATCTATAATCCTGGGCTAGATCGGCTACGAGGTGTCGATAGAGAAAGGACCAGGTAGGGGTTCCGTGCACAAAAATAATCGGTCGCCCTGAGCCCTCGTCGATGTAGTGGAGCCGCCCCTCTTCGGTTTCCATATACCGGTGGGCAAATGGGTAGATGTCGCGGTCGAGCCAGGGAGGCGTTGAAGTTATGAGTTCTGTCATCGTATTTTCTCCGGGTTTAGTAAAGGTGCCTTACTATATTATGGATCCGGAGGTGTTGTAGTCAAGGTGGTTTACTAACTGTGATTGTGAGGAGCGTCGCAGATCGTCTTCGAGCAGACCCTCGTCGATTTGCAGGGAATCGGCTAGCATGACTCGCCATGACGCAAAACGAATCCAAAACTAAGGCTCTGGAAGAGCGTTTCGAACTTGGCGAAGAGATCGCCCGGGGTCGTCTGTCTACGGTCGTTCGGGCGAGGTCGAAGTCCACCGGCCGAGTCGTGGCGGTGAAGATTTTACACGATCATTTCCGAGAAAATCAGGCCGTATTGCAACGGCTTCGACGAGAGTTGGCGGCCACCAGGAGGCTCCATCACCCCTCGATTTTGCGAATCGACGATCTGATCGAGGCCGACCAGGTGGCGATGGTGATGGAGTTTGTCGAGGGCCGAAGTGTTCGAGAGTTGGTGCAAAAGGAGGGTCGTCAGAGTTGGCGGCGGGTCCAGGAGATCATCAAGAAGGCCGCCGAGGCCCTGGCCCATGCCCACGACCAGGGGATCTGGCATCGAGACCTTAGCGCCCATCATATCCTGGTCAGTGAGACCGAGGGGAAGCTCGATGTGAAAGTGGTGGGATTTGGCTTCGCCCGGGTCGACGAGCTTGTGGGATTGACCATGCATACCCGGGTCCTTGGGGCGCTGGAGGCGATGGCGCCGGAGCGGATTCTGGGGAAGTCCTACGACGGTCGGGCCGATATTTACTCCCTGGGCGCCGTGATGCGGGAGTTGATCACCGGTCACCCGCCCATCGACGGCGGAATGAGCGAGGCCTTCGCTCGAGCCATGGGGGTGGGCTCCGAAGTGGAGGAGCTGCCCGAAGAAGTTCCCGCCGCGGCGCGCTACGTTCTGGAGCGCTCGCTGGCGCGGGACCCGGCCGTTCGGTTCGCCACGGCTTCCCAGATGAGTCGAGCACTGACCGGTGACTACGACGTGGCCCGATGGAACTCCTGGGCGGCGCGAAAGGTCCGCCATTGCCCCTCCTGTGAGACGGCCATTATCGACGGCATCTCCGATTGCATTGAGTGCGGCCATGAATTCAAGCGTCTCGTCCAACGACCAGGCTGCGGTTATTCGCTGATCCTGGTCCTCTCTAATTACGATATGAATATCTTTCCCTCGGGGCAGGGCTATCAGCCCACCGATGACCCCATGTTATTGACATCGGCCCAATTTCGAAATTTGATGGGATACCTCGGCGATTATGAGGACACCGCGGCATTTGCTGACGGACGATGGGAGTACCAGTGGCCGCCCTATATTCTGCTGTCCAAATTGCAGAAAGAGGAGGCGGAGCGGATCTCAAAAGAGCTCCAAGAGTTGGGGGTCCACAACGAGGTTTACGATCCGGTAAGAGAGCGAGGATTTCACTCCCGGCTGGAGTCCTTACGAGCCCAGACGGGCCGCTCCGGGGTCTTCCGAAATACTCGCGATGCGATACTAGTTCGGGGAATTATAAGTGCGGTTTTTCTTATGTCATTTGTCATTCTGGCGCTGGCTACGGGGTTTGTACCCTTCTGGGTCGTGCTGGGCATTCTTCTTTTATTCGGTAGCGCACTATCGATTTATTTTACTCTCCGAAAAGAGGTCAACCAGACTGTAGAAGGACGCGATACGCCACTATTATACGGCATACCATTGATGATTCCGCCGGAGTCCATGGACCAACTCAGTCGAAGCGTTGACGGGGTGGTCCTGCCCAGAAATACCGCTCAGATTCTCAAAGATATCCAGAGCGACGAGCTCACCACCGAGATCTACGAACTCGTCGTGCTCGCTGTGGCCACGATTCACGAAGGGGGATGCTTCGAAGAACAAGTACGAAATATCATCGTGGATGTTTTGAAACTGGGAGACGAGTTGGACGGAGTCATCGCAAGGTTGGCCGAATCACCGATGGCGGAGTTGATCTCCGAGATGGAATCCCTCGAGGCGCGACTCGCCGCAGAAGAGGATACCGAGAAGACAGCTCAGCTGATCGAGGAGAAGGTTCGGCTCTTTGAGAAAATGAGCGAGAGAGATGGATGGGAGCATCGAGCGGTGGCGTTGCGAACTCGTCTGTTAAAGGCCCGCGGGGCACTGCTGGAGCTTCGATACCATGAGACAGCTCTGGTCTCGGACAGCGCCGAGAGCTCGGATCTCGATGAGATTCGCATCATGTTGGAGGCCCAGGAGGAGGTCGAAGAGGTGGTGACGATATGACCCGCTACCAGATGGGAGAAGTCATCGGTCGGGGTGGAATGGCCGTGGTTTACAAGGCCTACGACGAGGTCGCCGAGATGGATGTGGCCGTCAAAGTGCTTCATCCACACCTCATCGACGATGAAGCGGTGCGCGAGGCC
>SKNI01000226.1 GCA_007120615.1 Myxococcales bacterium
GGAAAGATTCGCGAGAAGTTTGACACCCTCCGAAAGCAGGCCTGAGCTTCAACCTACCCGCCAGCTCCCGCTGGCGGGTTCTCGCACCTTTCTGCAGGCTCCTCGCAGACTTTTTCGAAGAGATAGCGTTCCATCCTGGGGAGCTCGTCCGTATTCATCGGACGCCTGAACACGAGTCTCGACCCATCCTCTGGGCTATAATTTTCGCTTCTAGTAGCACCTATTTATTTTTCTCAAATGCCCAGGGAGAGAAATAGACCACATAGACGACCGTGAAAACAAAGATATGATCGACCCCCAGAAAGGAAGTGAATCCGAAAAAGAAGATCAACAGGTGCATCCGAACGACATTCAGATAAGGGCCTGCCAGATCATACTTCTTGACGCTCCGTCTTATTCGGTCTCTTTCGCCAATGGCCAGCATCACAACAAAAGGAAGATAGCTAACTGCCCGGCGGGCCAACATCTCGAGTTCTTCCAATCCCTCCAGAGTAATCTCTTCCAACCCCTCCGGCGGAAAGAATGCAAAGAGAAAGAAGGCATGAACCGCATGAAACCCGATAAAGTGAATGGAAAAGAATCCAAGATGATAGAGACCCACCGGCAGGCGCGCGATCTGAGGCAGGCCTTCCAGAAGATCCTTTGAGGTGGTGTCCGGAAGCTCAACTCTCCCGGCTACAAAATAAAGAATCGACCCAATGATTGTCGCATAACCGACAAGGAGACTGGATAACCAGAGGCTCCAGATAAGGTCTTCGATCTGCCAACCCACCCACCAGGCCACCCCAAAGCCGACAAGAAATACGGCGAGGTCCGAGTAGATTCGACGTTTATCTTTGAGGGTTAAAGCCAACGGGTACCACTCAGGGAGAAAATCTTGTGGTGGCCATCAAATGAACAAAGGCCTCCATGAAAGGATCGAGGCCATCGTCTCCGGTAAAACGGGTGACGAAGAACCACAGGTCTCTTTGGTTTCGGATGAAAAAAGCTACCAACCCCTCCTCTACTTCGGCGTAGGGATTGTAATACTCAAACGACCGAAGATGTCCGATATGGGGAGGAATTGTATAATTATCGGTGCTGCTCAGAAGCTGGGCTCCACTATCCAAAAAAGCGGCGACCATTGTATCCACGTTGGCATCGAAGAAGGACCCCTTGCCTCGCATCAGATCGATGGACACCACTCCGCCGTAGCCTTGCAACGTCCAACTGTGACTATCGTCGGAGCCGGGTTCATCTCGAGTGACCCTCCATCCATCGCTCAACTCCATGGTCAACCCCTGACCCATATCGACCATCTGAGCGCCGCTCTGCGGCTGAGAGCGGCCGGTAGAGGGAGTCGGATCTGAAGTCGCAGCGGGACTGGACTCTGACGCTCGCTGTCGGCCCTCTTGCGAAGCGGTCCTGGACGTGGGCTGGGCGCTGGCCCGAGCGAGCGCCCGCCCCGACAACAGATCGCTCAAATCGGGGGCGGACTCACTGGCATTTCGCACCAGAACTCGGTCGTAAGGTCCTTCAAGTTGGGGCCGCTGACGCCTGGTAGAAATGTGGCGCAATTGTCGATCTGTAAACCGGTGGGCACTCTCGGCGGTAATATCGCCTCCACCGTCGACGGCCCACCCTCGCAGAGCCCCGAGCAAGAGGTAGGAAAACGAGGGCCGCTCGCTTCCGGGCAGTGGTCCGGCGAGTTGGTCGGAGCGGGCCGCGGAGAGCACCAGAGCGCTTGAGCCGGTGGGCTCGGGCTCAATCACGGGAAGCACCGGCTGAGCCCCTTCGATGAGCTGTGCCCCCTCCGGGGACTGTCCGCTAAAGCAGGTATCCAACACCACCACCACGTCATCGGTGGCGCCGGATGTCAGCGTTTCAATTAGATTGGATCTCGACAGACTTCGAGCAGTGAGACTGGAAAGATTTTGTCGGGCATCCATCCCCACCAGGAGCCCATCTTGGCCATCTGCCCCGGGAGCGCCGTGACCCACGAAGACAAACCATAGCCGACCGCTGGACCCGATATCAGAGCGGCTTTCTTCAAGGTAGGCCGTGATATCTTCCAGGTTGGCGTCGTCGTCGAGCAGGGTGTAAATATCACGCATTCCCAGAGAGTCTCGAAAGAAGTCCTCCCAGTCATAGGCGGTCTGCCGCGCTCCTTTTACGGGTGGCAAAAAGACGTAATCTTCAATCCCCACAACGATCGCAATATCATCGGGGCGCTGCTCCAGGCCGGCCACGGGCGTGCTGATGGAGGGATACTCCACTGATTGCCCGGGCGCTGCGCTTGAGCTGGTGCCCTCCGGACTACTCCGCGTCGCCTGGGAAGGCGCGATAGCGCAGGAGGCGATAAAGATGCCCGCGATCAGCATCAAGAAAAACGAGTTTCGATTCGAGATCGATACCATGGCAGAGCACTCGGTGGTTCAAATATAATTTCATCGTCCGACCGTATTATTCATGAGATTTCGTCGCGAGGCAAAGAGGCTTGATGCAGATTGGGCCAGGCAAAGTGGACATCAAACTGGAAAGTCGCTACCAATGGCAACGCACAGTTCGGCAGTTGTCCCTGTGGGACGGCTATTTTTTGACCTTATACGGATGGCATCAAGAAGATGATTACTACCCGCTTGTCTGCAATTTTCACCGGCTTTACAGCACTTGCTTTTCTAACGATCGGCTGTGGTTCCGACGATGACCCCATCCCTTTTGAGGAGACCTTTCACCTGGTACCTCAATTCTATGAGGCCGATGAAAACGGCGACCCCAGCTTCAACGAGCCAGAATTTACGGTCATCGCCGACTCCGAGGATAGCGTCAATCGACCCAACGACCTCGCTTTTCATCC
>SKNI01000243.1 GCA_007120615.1 Myxococcales bacterium
CCCCACAGAGAGCGTCCCCCGTAATAGAAGAAGAAATACAGCGCCGCCAGCGCCAGGGTCAGCAGCCAGGCGGTGATGCCTCGATGGGTGATATCATGGGTGAACCAGCCGATCGTACCTTTTTGTCTCACAGGGTCCTCACTTCTTCTTGCATCGCTTCCAGATCGACGCGGCCAAATTCGACGTCGAACTGAGCTTGTCGCAGATTCTCACGGACAAATTCGATGGAGCGGCGCTCCGAAATCCAGCGCGATAAGATTCGATGATCCCAGCGGGAGGCGAGCATATTAAATCCCAACACCTGGCCCTTGCCGTTGAATACGATGCGCTGGGAGATATTTTTCCCGGGCATTCGTCGGTAGATCGTGCGGGTATCGGGGGGAAGATCGTGTAACTCCCCGACGGTGGTGTACTCGATGTCGAAGAATTTGGAGCTATTATAAAAAATGGGCGGCTCGTAGTGAATATCGTCACCCATCATGCTTTTTGCGGCCAGTTGCCCGTGCAGGCGCGCGGCGTACCAGATCGTCTCCACCCGGGGAGGTTGGTCCGAACCCATATCGATTTGAACGCAGTCCCCGGCCCCGAATACACCGGCAAGGGAGGTCTGAAAGGAGCGATCTACGCAGAGCGACCTCTCCATCGCAGGAGGTGTCTGTACAGCGTTGAGCCATTCGATATTGGCCACCACACCGATGCATATTCCGAGCATCTGGGAGGCAATGGTCTCTTCGGTGTTGGTCTCGAGTGCGCGGACGCGACCGTCTTGGTCGACGTTGATCTGGGTCAATTCGGTCTCATGGCAGATATTGATCCCGTGGTCGCGAATATGCTCCGTGATCATCTGACCCTCTTCGGCGGCCAGTGCGGCGGGCCAGAAATAGGGCTCGCGGACCAGAAACGTTACCTCCAGGCCGTGGTGATGAAAGCACTCGGCCAACTCCACCCCGATCAATCCGCCGCCGATGACGGTGGCCTGCTCCGAGGTCCAGGTCAGACGCTCGCAGTGATCGAGGTCCTGCATCGATACGAAATGAACGAGTCCCTCTTTTACGTCGTCAGCACCGGGAAAGGGGACCATTCGAGGGGAGGCGCCGGTGGCGATCAGACAGCGGTCAAATTCAATCTGAGAGCCGTCCTCCAGGGTCAGGGTCTGGGCATCGGCGTCCAGATCGCAGACCCGATCGTGGATGCGCTCGATTTTTTTTCGATCGTAGACCTTTCGCTCATAGGGCTCCAGATCTTTTCGCTCCAATTTATTCATATAGGCATACATCAGAGCCGTGCGAGAAAAGAAATAGGGGGTCTCGGCGCCGATCAGAGTGATGCGGGCCCGTTTCGGAGAGTGGCGACTTCGAATCGTCAATGCCGCTTCGGTGCCGGCGACGCCGTTACCAATAATTACGTAATGGGTGGTCAAGAGTATCTTCCTTGCTCAAACGAATCCCGGTCTCATCCAGAGGCTATCATATTGAGTACCGAAGCCAATAAACGGTTTCAGCCTGATTTTATTGCTCACAGGGTCTTGAGAAAGACCTGGAGAAATTACAACGGGATTGCAATGGATTGACAAGTATGAGAAGGCGGTCGTAAGATGCGCCCCATTGGTTGCGTCTTTACTCGAGTTAAGGCGTCCTCGCTGCGATGAGTCGAGATGAGGACGGCACCAGAACTTTTAAGAAGTCGGAATGTCCCATATTTCAATCCCCCGATGTTTCGAGTGATTGATTCGGTTGAATATTCCGTATTCGTACCTTCAAATGGAGGAAAACCCATGAAGCGTTGCTCGCTTATTTTGATTCTCGCCCTGGCCTCTTCTGGCTTTCTTGTCGGCTGTGACATGTTTCAAGCTGCAGAGGAAGAAGAAGTAGTTATTGATGAAGAGGAGGAAGAGGAAGAAGAAGAGGAAGAGGAAGAAGAAGAAGAAGAAGAAGAGGAAGCCCGGGAGTATAATGAAGATCACTTCATCCTGGCTGCTTTCGAAGTAACTTGCGTCAACGCCGAGATCGAAGACCCGGAGCGGGCCACCGAGATCAAAGAAGAAATCTATGCTCGGTATGGATTTGAAGGGGCCGATGACTTCGCCGAAGCCGAAGAAGAATTCGGAGAGCGCGATAGCGTAAAACTGGCCGTGGAAACACGGATGGAGCGCTGCGACGAAGAATTAGCTCAGGGACTTGCGGAAGCGGGCTATGAGCCGGAAGACGAAGACGAAGACGAAGAAGAAGCCGAAGAAGAAGGAGAGGAAGAGGCAGCTGCACCTGCAGCGCGACGAGCTCCTCGTCCGACCCCGGCCAAGACGGGCTCGATGAGCGGATCCGTCTCCGGTGGCGACTTCTCCGATACCACCATCAGCCTGAACGTGCGCAACGACTTCGTCGTGCGCGGTCAGTTCCGTGGAGAGGCCGAAGGACGAGCCTTTAATATCCCCTTCACCGGAAAAGTTTCCGAAGATAACCGCATTGAAGCCACCGGTAGTCAGGGTGGAAATACGGTCAACATCGGCGGTCGACTCTCGGCCAATGGTGCCTCCGGAGATCTTCGCGGCACGGTTCATCAGAAGGACTTCACCGTTCGATATCAGGCAAATTAAATGCCTGAGTCTCATCCCTGGCGCCGATGGTGCTGAGGGATAATAGTAGTTGTTGACGAGGTCGTGGAGAGTATTCCACGGCCTCGTCGCGTTTGTAGCGCCAACGTCTTACCGGCAAAGAGCACTAAACCAGATTTACTCCGAAACCCGGAGTTTGTGCTTTGTGAGGTCGGCGTCTGCCCGCTTTTCCTCTCTCCAGGTAGCGATGCTGGCTGTCGATCGGAAAAACGAACATCCATCCA
>SKNI01000746.1 GCA_007120615.1 Myxococcales bacterium
CGGGCTGATGAGCGGACAGATCATCTGTGGAATCCGGCATATGACACCGGAATCCTCCCTTCGAATGGCCGAATTATGCGTCGCCTTCAAACACCGAGGCGTGGTCGGATTTGATCTGGCCGGCGCCGAGGCCGACAACCCGGCCAAAGATTATCGCGACGCCTTTTATCTGATCCGAAATAATAACGTAAACCTCACCATTCACGCCGGCGAGGCTTATGGGCCGGAGAGTATTCACCAGGCCATTCACATGGGCGGCGCTCATCGAATCGGCCACGGAACTCGTCTTCGCGAAGACGGCGATCTACTCAACTTCCTAAACGATCACCGCATCCCCCTTGAGGTCTGTCTGACCAGCAATGTTCAGACCCGAGCCTGCAAGAGTTTTGAGTCTCATCCCCTGCCCTTTTATATGTCTTACGGGCTGCGCTGCACGATCAACACCGACAACCGCCTGGTCACCGACACCACCATGACCGAGGAGTTCTGGCGAGCGGTTCAATATTTCGACCTCAACATCGGGGACCTTCGAAAGTTGATGATCGACGGCTATAAATCGTCGTTTATGCCCTATCGTAAAAAGCGCACCGTCACCGCTCAGGCCTGTGCCGAATTCGACGCTATTGTCGCCGAATTCGAAAAGACCTCCGGTCAACGAGCCATCACCGATCCCAGCGTCTCTCAGGAAGTGGCCTTTCAGAAAGCCACCGCCGATGCTCGCACACCGCTGGCTTTCCAACTCGGCCCCGAGGACCGAGGCTATCCCCTTCACCCACGCGATATCAGTGAGGGCAGCCACGCCGTCGACGACGACGAAGAGACCTCCGACGTCGACGGGAAGCAGGAAGGCAGCGAACAGATCACTCAGATCGACTGACGGTCCTTTCACCCATTTCGTTGACCTATTTTTCCGACCACGTCGGGCATCGTCGTTTCCTGGCCCGGCACCCCTGCCGAAACAAGGAACACCATGACCGAAGAACCGTCGTTTCAGACTCTGATCCTGGCCGCCGGTCGGGGAACTCGCATGAGATCCCGGACCATCAAGGTCCTCCACGACATCCTGGGTAAGCCGATGCTCGCCCACGTCGTGGAGGCGGCGCTGGACTCCGGCTCCAGGCGCGTCATTCCCATCCTGGGCCATCAGCGGGAGTTGGTCGAAGAGTGGCTCCAGGCTCAGCCTTACGCCGAGCAACTGGACGTCGCCCTTCAGCTCGAACAAAACGGAACGGCCCACGCCGTCTGGGCCGCTCGAGAGTTCTTCGACCCCGAGATCACCTACACGGTCATCCTCTCCGGGGATGTCCCCAATATGGACGCCGCCTCGTTGAAAGCGTTTCTCGATGCCGCCGTCGACTCCGGCGCCGACGTCGGTCTGGTCACCGCAGTCCTCGACGATCCGGCCAGCTACGGCCGAATCATCCGGCACAACGACCGGGTAGAAGCGATCGTCGAATATAAGGATGCCAGCCCTGAACAGCGCGCGGTCAACGAGATCAACGCCGGTATCTACGTGGTGCGCACCTCTTTTTTGGCCGACGCCCTCAGTCTCATCATGGAGCGGCCCGCCGACAACGCTCAAAACGAATATTACCTCACCGACCTCATCGCCGTAGCTGCCGAAAGAGCCTCGGAGACGGGAGGAGTATTCGGCTGGCCCGTCGAAGACCCTCGCCAGATTCAGGGGGTCAATACCCGCGTCGACCTGGCGCGAGCCACCGACTTTGCCCGGCGCCGAATCAACGAACATTGGATGCTACAAGGGGTCAGCTTTATCGATCCTGAGCGGACCACCGTAGAGACCGGCGTCCAACTCGCCCACGACGTAGTCCTCTACCCCGATGTTTATCTCAGCGGCGATACGATCATCAAAACCGGCTCCGTCGTGGAGCCCGGCTGTGTCCTAAGAGACTGCCATATCGGCGAGGATGTACTGCTCAAGGCCAACTCCTACCTCACCGATTCTCAGGTTGGAAACGGCTCTCAGGTCGGACCGTTTGCCCACCTTCGGCCCGGCTCCGACATCGGCCGAGGCTGCAAAGTCGGCAACTTCGTGGAGATCAAAAAGACCCGCCTCCACGACGGCGCCAAGGCCGGCCACCTCACCTATCTCGGCGACGCTCAAATCGGTGAAGGCGCAAATATCGGAGCCGGGACGATCACCTGCAATTATGACGGGGAGAAAAAATCAGTGACCGAAATCGGAGCCGGGGCTTTTATCGGCTCCAACTCCGCCCTGGTCGCCCCCGTCACCATCGGTGACGGTGCCTACGTCGGTGCCGGAAGTACCATCACCGGTGACGTCCCGGACCGCGCTCTGGCCGTCGCCCGTGGTCGACAGAAAAATATCGAGGACTGGGTGGATCGAGAAAAATGATCTGATTTTGATCTCAACCGGGGGGAACAAAAACGCCCTCTTCTTTCGTTATACCCTTTATGATTCTTGCGTCTCTTGCTGGAAGTGCAGCGCTTTCGGCTTAGCTTTTCTAAAGTAGCGAGACGCGATCAAGGAGATCGGGCCGACTTTTCTTCGCATCAGTATTTGAGTCCACGCCCAATTTCCGATATTCTTATCGATGTTGCGTCGTCAGGCGAACCCGGGTCTACTCAGAGGCAGAAGGAGAATTGGTTATGGCCATCACCCCTCGAACAATTTTAACAAGTGCTGCACCCGCTACGGTAGCGGTTGTATCGCTTTATTTCTTTACAGTGCTCGGCACGGCTGCATTTACGTGCATGACCAACTCCGATGACGCCATCGAACCAGTGCCTGATCGGGGCACCTATCTGAACGTCTCGGAAACCGAGAAAGCCAGCCCTTGTACCCA
>SKNI01000704.1 GCA_007120615.1 Myxococcales bacterium
ACCTCGGCGACCGCCTCGATGGCCAGTCGAATCTCCGCCATCTGGCGAAAGGTCTCCAGCGAGATGACGTCCGCTCCCCCCTCTGCCAGCTGACCGGCCTGCTCTCGGAATGCGGAGCGAATATCGGAGAGTTCTTTCTCGGTGAGCATCGTCGGGGTCTGCCCGCTGGGGCCAATGGACCCGGCCACAAAGGCTCTCTCCCCGGCAGCTTCTCGGGCGATGGCGACGCCGGCCTGGACGATCTCCTCGGCCTGCTCTTCCAGTCCGTGGCGCCGCAATTTGATGCGATTCGACGAGAAGGTATTGGTGGTCAACACTTCCGCGCCGGCCGTCAGATATTCGTCATGAACGGCGCGAACCAGGTCGGGACGACTCAGGTTGGCGTGATCAAAACTCTTGTTGACGTAGATGCCCCGTTCATACAGCCGGGTTCCCATGGCACCGTCAAAAACGACGGGACCCGATTCGATTGCTTGCAGAAAAGATCTTTTCATCGTTGATTGACTCGTGCTTGCGGCGTGCGTTACGGACAGAACGGAAGTATAAACCAGATGGCGGCGAGTCTCCATGCCCACTCAAATCTCCGCTCGAGCGCCGCGCTCGAGCCCAACTCCCTTAGATCCAGCAAAGAATCCAATGATTGTCGAACTCGTAAAAGAATTCCGCTTCGAATCGGCCCATCATCTTCCCAACGTGCCCGAAGATCACAAATGCCGACGGTTACACGGACATTCGTACCGTATCTCCGTCACTGTCAAGGGAGAGGTAGACCCGAAGATGGGCTGGCTGATCGACTACGGGGATATCAAAAAGGCCATCGCTCCGGTACGAGAAGCGCTGGATCATTATTATCTCAACGAACTCGAAGGGCTGGAGAATCCGACCTCCGAGATCCTGGCGCGCTGGATCTGGGATCGCCTAAAGCCCACGCTGCCGATGTTGCACTCCATTCAGGTCCATGAGACCTGTGAATCGAGTTGCATCTATCGCGGAGAGTGATCTCAGTAGATCTTATCGATCATGACATGTCGGGGATGGGAAGAATCATCGGGATCCCAATACCATTCGTCCTGGCCGCCCAGGATCTTGCCCACCGATCCGTCCTGGGAGCCCGGAGGTAATGCCCGGGGCTGATCGACATCCCGGGTCAGTTCACCGGCGACCTGATGGACGATCTCCTCTCTGCGGGCGCTCATGATCAGCGCGATGGACAGGCCCAGGGAGCCGACCGCGATGGAGAGCGCAAAGGTCGAACCGAGAGTAATGGGGGCGAGAAATAAGGAGATCAGACAGATAACCGTCACGAGAGCGGCGGCCATGGCGCCGACCAGGCGGGCTTGAATGCCGCGGTTTGCGGAGCGGGAATCCACGACCATCGGATAGTAGGAGCGGCTCGGTGGGGAGTCCCGCCGGTGAGTTCGACGTCGGCGGCGACGTGCCGGGAGCGTGTCCCGCCGATCCCTCCACCGTTTGGGTCGACCTCTGGCCATCTCGTACCGCTCTGCAAGATCAAAAAAAGAAACCTCCGCCGATTCGGGAATCTCCGCCATTTCGCTCCCCCTGGGTCCCGTCACTGATCAACTCCAGACGGGACTGCCAATGCCAAGGGGCGAAGGCGATCGAAGTCGGCGAGGCGCCGAGCTTCAATTCTAACAGAAACCAGCGGCCCTCGTCCAAACAAAGAGCACCGCCTCCCTTACGGTGCGGCTGCCCCCTTAACGCCGCGCCGATCGACTAAGAGTCTAATCACCATCTCCCCGCTGAAAAGCCGGCCTCCGGGGGGTGGAGCAGATGAAGGGATCTTTTTTGCAAAATTCCATTGACACTGTTGGGGCTCAACTGTAGTTATACAGACCGCTTTGGGGCGAAAGCTCAGAAGCGAACGAGACGCCAACACTCACATAAGTTGAGTGTAGGTGGTAACTTCCACAGCCCTTTTTTGGCTGGAAGTGCTCGGGCCGTTAGCTCAGTTGGTAGAGCAGCTGACTTTTAATCAGCGGGTCGGAGGTTCGAATCCTCCACGGCTCACGTCCCCTTCGTCTAGCCTGGTCCAGGACACCGGCCTTTCACGCCGGCGACACGGGTTCGAATCCCGTAGGGGACGCTTCGAGGAGCGTCATAAAAGATAATTCTCGATCGCCTCAAAAGAGGCAAAAAAATGATAGTACTGACGGACCCTTTGCAGTACCATCTCTTGAAAGTTTGTCCCCTTCGTCTAGCCTGGTCCAGGACACCGGCCTTTCACGCCGGCGACACGGGTTCGAATCCCGTAGGGGACGCTTCGAAGAAAGCCGCGCCACTAGCAATGCTAGGAGCGCGGCTTTTCTCGTTTCTGGCACTCGATAACAATATGTCGGTGCACTCCCCGCCCGATCCACTTCCAGGCTGTGACCTCGGCCCCGAGCCTCTCGATTCGATTGATCCATCCCCGGGGTGTGTCGAAATGAAGGGGCTCCGGAGCCATTCCTCGCAGGGCATTGGCGCTGTGATCGAGAAAGGTGACCAGTCGCCGGTCCCACTCTTTTTCGTAGACCGTCTCCAGGATAATGAGACGTTTTCCGACTCGCAGGGCTTCGGCCAGAGTCTCATCGGGAGTCCGAGAGTGATGCAATACGTACGAGAGGACCACCACATCGACGCAGTTTTCCTCTCGTAAGAGGTTCGAGCCATCGTATACAGTGATGGGAAAATCGGTGCGATTTCGATCGACGACGTCGACCAGTTCCACAGCATGACCCCGGTGGGCCAACTCTTGGGCCACATATCCCTCGGCACAGCCCAGATCGAGGATCGACTCTCCCCCGTCGAGATAACCCGAGA
>SKNI01000262.1 GCA_007120615.1 Myxococcales bacterium
GCTCTTCCTCGGCCTGGTCGGCTGCAGTGGGCCCCGAGGCGCAGGCGGAGACGATACAGAGGGTCAAAAAAAGCGCAGCGACTATCAGGTGGCGCGGGTTCATGAAGATGCCCTGGATTAGGGATGGTCAACATTGTGGGACCACTGATCCTTACATCCGAAGCGGTGAGCACACAAACTAAACCGGTCTAATCCAGCAAGCCCTCCGGGATCTGACTGGTCTGAAGGAAGCGAAGCAAGGCCTGACGAGTGATCCTCTCCTCGATGAGGCCGGCGCCGATGAGGTTATTTCGCTCTAAGGGATCGTCGATATAGTCGTAGAACTCGTTGGTATTTGTGGTGAGGTCCATGATGTAGTGATAGCGGTCGTAGATCACCGCCCGGGTGTGGCGTCGGGGGCGGGAGTAGGAATTTTCCTGAAAGACCATGCGGTGGGCGTCGGGCTCGGCCCCGAAGAGGACCGGGAGTTGACTGACCATGGTAGATGTTTCGGGGATGTCGATTTCGGCCAGATCTAAAACGGTGGGAAAGAGATCATTTAGGGCCACCGGCGGCTGGATGCGGCCCGGCTCGATGCCCGGTCCATGGATGATTTTGGGGACCTGGGTGACGATTCGGTAGAGGTTTCGGGCGTGAGGGTCGGAGCCGTGTTCCCCGAAGTTCTCCCCGTGATCGGCGCCGAAGATCGTGTAGAGGGGGCGCTCTTGTTGGAGCTTCTCGGCGGCCTCCAGAAGTTGTTGGGTGTGGCGGTCGGTATAGCGCAACTCCTCATCATAGCGGTCGGTTCGGCCCTCGCCGTAGCCGATATCGGGATGATGGGTGTAGGGGGTGTGGGGATCCCAGTAGTGGACCCATAAAAAGAAGGGCTCCTCGGAGTTGCTCAAGCGCTCCAGGGTCGAGAGGGCTTCTTCGGTGACCGTGGGGGCCACGAGCGAGCGGCGGTTTCCACAGACGTTTTCGAAGCGCTGAAATCCCCATCGGATGCCCCAATATTCTCGCTCGAAGACCGTGGCGCAGAGGACGGCCTCGTTTGTGTAGCCGGCCTCTTCCAGCACCTGTCCGAGCATGATTTCGCTGTCGTCGATGACGGGAGGAAAGCGGTCGGCGGTGAGCTTGAGCTGAAAGGGAGTCTTTCCGGCCATCAACGACCAGAAGCTGGGGCCCGTTCCGGAGTCGGCGGCGAAGGCGTTTTCAAAGACCAGGCTCTTTTCGGCAAAAGCATCGATATGGGGCGTGGTGTCGCGGTGGTGGCCCATATAGCCCAGACGGTCGACGCGCACGGAGTCCCAGGTGATGAAGAGAAAACTCGGTTGGCCGTCGATGTGAGGGCGCTCAAACTCGGGAATCTCAGTGCGCGCAAAGGGTCGGTCGTAGGCCGGATCCAGGCATTGAGATTGATAGTCGGCGTTACTCATTCCACCCGGTGGGAGGCCGTCGGGTCCCAGCGGCGGGCAGTCGCCGCTTCTGAAAAATTGATCCAGATCGACGTGGCGTTGAAGTGAATTGAACGCGAAGTGGGCCGTCTCCCCGTGCAAAACGATCAGGCGTCGGGCGTCGTTTTGCTGGCTGACCAGGCCGACCAAGAGCAGGCATAACACTGGAATCGCCCAGGAGGCCCTTCGCATGGCTTTGGAGGGCTGCCACTTCTTATCGAGCAGATAGGCGATTGGCGGATGAAGGGCGACGGCGCCCACGGCGAGCAGCAGGGAGGGTCCCTCGACGGCCAGAAAGATCTCGAAATAGGTGATCAGGGCGAAGAAGGCGCCGGTGAGGATGACCAGCTTGGTCAGCGCAATGACCAGCGGGGTGTGAAGCCAGCGCGGCCACCAGATCTTTCGAACGGAGAGCAACCCCGAGAGCAGGAGTCGGCGGGCGCTGATGGCCCCGATGATCAATGCCAGGGCCAGTACGATCTGGCCGATAAAGGAGGTCGCGGCGATGATGAGGGGGCCGTTTCTGGTGGCGATGAGGTGGCCCGTCATCGAGATACTACCGGCGGCAAAAATTACCAGCGCTACCGAGGCGACCAGGGCGCTCGCCAGGCGGTGAATGTCCCGCTCGTCGTGGCGTTCGCCCCACCAGGTCTGGGCGCTTCCAGAGAGGGTAGCCATAATTGGCGAGGCTGTGGCGCGGCCGGTGGCGGCCCAGAGAGCGAAGCCCGAGACTTGAGCCCAGAGCGCGCCGCCGAGGATCCAGAGCGAAACGAAGACCACCCAGCCCAGGGCCAGTCCTCCCGGGCCTACTCCCGTGGACGAAGATAGGGCCAGGGCCCAGTCTATCGTCCCGAAAAATGCGAAGGTGATCAGCCCTGCCCGAAACCAGGTCCCCAGATTCGCCGAGAGGTCGGTGTTGTCTTGTGAAGATGTTTTGGTCATAAAGGCCAGTCTTAGCCTGGATCAGGCAGTCGGAAATCTCCTACGAGCGATATTATAGATTATAGCGATGCGTCAAATATGGGCTCCTATTTACTGATATTATTGGCGGCGGTGTTGTGGGCGCTCCTCGGTGTATTCACGGTGTGGCTCTTTGAGGCCGGCGTGGGAGCGATGGAGATCGCCTTCTGGCGCGCCGTCATTGGTGGAGCTCTCTTTATCATCCACGCCGGATTGGTGGGAGGGCTGAAGCTGAGAAACGCTCGAGATGGCGCCATCTTCGTGGGGTTTGGACTGGTGGGCGTGACCCTCTTTTTTATCGCCTTAACTCTGGCGATCGAGGCCGGAGGGATAAGCCTGGCCATCGTGCTTTTGTACACGGCGCCGGTCTTTGTGATCCTCTTGGCGCGAATTATTTTAAAAGAGGCCATCACGGCGGTGAAGATA